>CAJPPF010000008.1 GCA_905372445.1 uncultured Prevotella sp.
ATTAATAGCACTTCGCTCGTTTCCAAATCGTTACCTATTTAGCTTACACAATAAGGTAACTTCTTTATTTTCAATTAGATACATTTTTGAATTTATCTTCCTCCGTGATTACATCTTGGGACACGCTTCTGGCGTATCGGCTTTTACTGTCTCTCCTTCCTTTAACTGACGGGCTTTATAGCCGAATTTCTCGAACCTTTTCTGAAGTTTCTCCGGGGTTGTCTTGTCGGCATCGTATACCACGGTGACTGTTTGCTTCTCTATGTTCGTGGTGATTTTCTTCACGCCCTTTTCGAAGCGCAGGTTGCCTTTTATCTTGTTTTCGCAACTTGCGCAGCTCATCTGTGGTGTCGTGGTGAATACTGCCGTCTTTACGTCTTTTGCCATTGCCATTACTGATACTGTCAGCATGAGCATCATTACGATTGATTTCTTCATAATTCTTACTGTTTTAATCCAAATCTGATAAGCGATTTGAGGGTTAATGTTCTGTACTTGTATTTACATTCTTCCGATATTGAATCTTACGCCTGCATATCCCATGATTCCTTCTACGGGACCGTAGACTGTGGTGGTGTCGAATCTGTCGGACCAAGGGTTTGCGCCGTCAACGACTGCGTTCTTCTGCTTGCGGTTTGTAAGGTTCTCGGCACCTATATATACTGAGAACTTACGAAACCATCTGCTCACCTGAACGTTGAGCATCTCGTAGGGTTTGAATCTGCTGTCCCACGATGCGGTGCCGTCGGTCAGTGTGTACGCTGTCGGCATGCGTCCTCCGCCGTTCATCTGCAGCGTGGCGTCAAACTGCCACAAGCCGAGCGGTGTCTTGTATGAAGCAGTAATTAAACCCTTGTATCGGCTCTGCAGAGGCTTTTCCATGCGTTTGCCGCCAATGGTCTCTTGCGAGTTGGTGTATCTGTATGCTGCCGTCACGGTCATGCCTTCGAAAACAGGGTACGACGCGTCGATCTGAAATACTTGCGAGTAGCTCTTGCCGTCGAGGTTGCCGATATGCACTTTGTGGGCATCGCTGTCGAAGTCTGCGACCGCTTGGTTGTCGAAGCGCGTGTAATAGTACTCGGCGTTCAGCTTCAGGAATTTCTCTGCGATGGGAATGTTCCACTGGCTGCTTATGCCGTAGTTCCATGCCTCTTCTATGCCGAGCTTGTCAAACGACAGCTGGCGGCTGCTGGCAAGTAGGTAGCTGTATTCTGCCAATGGATGCACGGCGCGGTAGCCCTTTCCGGCTGATGCGCGCAGAGCGACAAGGTCGTCAACTTGCCATTTCAGATGCAGGCGAGGCGTGGCGAATGTCCCGTAGAGATTGCTGTGGTCGATGCGTAAACCTGCCATAGCCGTAAACTTGGTGCCGATAGTGTAGGTGTACTGTGCGTAAGCGCCGGGCACATACTCTTTCTCTTTCCATTGTGTCTGCGCGGCATTGCGGATGTTGTGGAGAATATAGTCCTGGTCGAGATAGTCGTGGTTGAAGCTCAGGCCGGTGGAAATCTCATGACTGGAGTTGAAATGATGTTCGAAGATGAGCGAAGCATAGAGATTCCTCTCGCTTACCTTATATCGCTTGTATCCGAATGTGGCGTCCTGGTCGTGTATGTTGGCGTTTGCCATGAGTGCGAGGTTCGTTCCATGCTCGTGGTTGAACATATACGCGTGCTTCATGTAAACTCCGTAGCGGTTGGTCTTTATGCCTCCGTGCCACACATCGCCGAATGCATTGATTGCGCTCTTGTGCATCGCAGGTCCGAAAGTACGGTCTTCGTTCAGGAAGCCCAGCCCTCCGTGAAACACATAATCGCCTGCTATAGCCTTCCAATGGTTCTGAACGTTGAACTGCCGGTTGTTTGGCGCGTCCTGCCATCCGTCGTTGTTCTGGTCGTGGTGTCCCCAATTGTTCTCGAAATGTCCGAGAATCTCGGTCGAGACATTGCCGTTTAGGTGCACATTGCCTTCGACGTTTGCCTCTGCCTTAGCCATTGTGTTGCCATACAGATTGACGGTCATGCCCTGTTCGTCCTCTGGTTTCATGTAATCGATGTTAATCTGACCGGTGATAGATTCGTAGCCGTTCTTCACTGACGACGCACCCTTGCTGATCTGTATTCCCTTCATCCATGTGCCTGGCACATAGCCCAGCGAATATGGCATTGCCGCACCGCGGAAGTTGGGAATATTCTCGGCGAGCATCTGAACGTATGTGCCCGAGAGCCCGAGAAGCTTTATCTGCCGTGCGCCGGTAGCGGCATCAGAGTAATTCACGTCGACCGAAGGGTTGGTCGTAAAACTTTCGCCGAGGTTGCAGCATGCCATCTTGAACAACTCCGACTTGTCGACAAGAGTGCCGTTCATTGCTCCGCCCATCCGCATCATCCCTGCACGACGCCGCACGACGGCAACCTCTGCGAGTTCCTGCTCGCCATACGGTTCTACACTTGTGCTGTCTGTCTGCATCTCCTCTGCAGATAGCGTTATTGTGGACATTGCGAAGATGCCCGAAAGAAGATATTTCCTGTTCATAATTGTGTACTGAATGTTTGTTACTTGCCGTTACTCATAAGAAAAATCGAGTGCGCGGCAAGTATCAAAGTCGTAGTACACGGATGAAATGCAGATAGTCCGCCGGTGGACCGTGAGGCATCACTCGGGCTATATGCGGGTTCGTGACGTTCGTGATTTCAAACGGAATGCCCAGCATGTCGTCAATCAGTGCCGACACCGTCTGCATTGCCTGAAAGTCAAAGTATGTGCTGTCAGCCGCCGACGAGGGCGAAAGCTTCAATACAGTCTTTGTCATGCAGTTGCTCGTAGCCTTGTGGCATCCGTCATTGTCGGTTGGAGTAAGCTCTGCCATTTCAGCAAACATCGTTTCGCCGTGATGCCGGCAATGCACCATGGTGATTCCTACACTCATGTAGACAATGAGTATTGATAGAATAATGTTTGTGAATATGTTAAGTTGCTTATCCATACTTTGTAATGCAAAGTTACGCAATTCCATTATAAAAGCCAATGCACCCCGGTTCCGATTATGCTTTTTTAACCCAAATGACGCGGGTAAGCCAAAAGCTATTAACCCCCTTGCCATTAACGTTTTTTTGTGTCATAAACGCACGGGGTATGTATATTTTTTGTAATTTTGCAGGCGTGTGATTCGTATATATCAAGAGCATCATGCTCCTTACTGCCTCACACATAATGTATAACACAGTTACTTAATTAAAATGATGATGAAGAAAACAAGATTCACAGTAGCCTTTATGGCTGTAGCAGTGGCTTTCTCAGCCCTAACATTCTCATGTGACAACAAGAAAGCTGCCGGCGCAACCGACGGCAATGACTCGACAATGGTCAGCGACTCAATAATGGCAGAGCTTAACCTTGCTGATTATGCAGGTACTTACGAGGGAACAATCCCCGCAGCTGACGCTCCCGGCTTTAAAGTAGAGCTCACACTCGCAGCCGACAGCACATATTCATGGAAGTCGGATGTTGTTGGCAAGGAAGCGTCACACGACGAGGCAAGCGGTGTGTTTAAGGTATTGCCCGGCAACGTTCTGATGATGATTCGTCCTTCAAGCGGCGAGAAATCATACTACAAGGTTAAGGCTGCCGACCAACTTATCATGACCGACTCTCTCGGTAATGAACCCGAGGGCGAGATGAACAAACTCTATATCCTTACAAAAAAGAAGTAAACCGGGTTCGATAAGGCAAAAACCGGCAGGAGCACGTTGTTCCTGTCTTTGCTGAACTCATAATGGAAAAGACCCTCGGAGGCAGCATCGCTCACTTCCGAGGGTCTCTTTTTTGCCCTCTCTTCATCAGTCGTTTCTTGGCTCTGAAACCGCCCTTTCTTGGTTCTGAAACCGCCGCTTCTTGGCGTTAAATCCCAAATCGATCAAGCTCCTGAATACAAAGGATAATACGATGTTTTTTCTGATTATTTTTTGCTGTCTCGTTTCTTTTTATTAGTTTTGTATTTGGAATCAAATATAAGCCCAATATGTTATGAGGAAATCATTAATAGCAGTCTTTGTAGGCGTGGCGTCTGTCATGGGCGTGACGGCATCCGCCCAGACCGACAACATTAAGTTCACACAATATGTCAACCCGTTTATTGGCACTGAAGGCACCGGTCACACATTCCCCGGAGCCTGTCTGCCGTTCGGATTAGTGCAGACCTCGCCGGTTACCGGCGCCATAGGTTGGAACTACTGTGCAGAATATGTCGACAGCGATAAGGAAATATGGGGTTTCAGCCAGGATCATCTCAATGGCACGGGGTGGATGGACCTTGGCGATGTGCTCGTAATGCCCGTTACTGCTCGCAAGGATAGACAAAACTATCGTAGCACGTTCGACAAGACGACAGAGACAGCCCGACCGGGTTACTATGCCGTGAACCTCGACCAGACGGGTGTGAAGGCAGAGCTGACGGCGACACCACACGTGGCATATCACCGCTATACATACAACAAGACCGACTCCGCTGCCGTGCTCGTAGACCTTCAGCACGGAACGGTGGGCAATGAAAATAGGTATCACAGCCGTGTCCTCTCGTGCGAAGTAAACTGGGATGATGCGCAGACCATAAGCGGGCATCTGCATACCACGATGTGGGTTGAGAGAGATGTCTATTTCGTCGTGCGTTTCTCAAAGCCAATGAAGCGCCTGCAAAACCTGCCGCTTGCAAAGACAGAACGCGGAAACAGAATGCTCGTGAGCTTCGACATGGAGCGCGGAGAGCAACTTGAGATGAAGATTGCGCTCTCGTCGACATCCGTAGAAGGAGCAATGCGCAACCTTGATGCTGAACTGCCGGAATGGGATTTCGACGCGACGGTGAAGCAGGCAGATAATATATGGAACAAATACCTGTCGCGCATAAAGGTAGAGGGCACCGACGAGCAGAAGCAGAATTTCTATACCTCTTTCTATCATGCACTCATCCAACCGAACAATATGGCTGACGTCGATGGCTATTACAAGAACGCCAAGGGTGATGTTGTACGTGCCGAGAATGATGTGATGTATACGACATTCTCTTGCTGGGACACTTATCGTGCAGCTCATCCGCTGTATACGATCATCATGCAGGATAAGGTCGACGGGCTGGTCAGTTCGCTTGTCGAGCATGCCGATGCCATCGGATATATCCCTGTCTGGGCATTGTGGGGTAAGGACAACTGGTGTATGGTTGCCAACCATGGTGTCTCTATCGTTGCAGAGGCTTATCATAAAGGATTCCGCGGCTTCGATGCAGAGCGTGCATATAAGGCTGTGAAGACGACGCAGACCGTGAGCCACCCTCTGAAATCGAACTGGGAGATGTATATGCGTTATGGTTATTTCCCTACAGACTCTACAGAGGTGGAGTCGGTATCGTCGACACTCGAGTCGGTCTATGACGACTACGCAGCATGGGACATGGCAACACTCATGGGCAAGAAAACGGATGCAGAGTATTTCGGCAAGCGTAAGGAGTTTTATAAGAATCTGTTCGATCAGGAGACGAAATTCATGCGCCCACGTCTTACCGACGGTTCGTGGAAGACACCGTTCGACCCTGCAGGATTGGATCATGCGGAGACAATCGGTGGCGACTATACCGAGGGTAACGCATGGCAATATACATGGCACGTGCAGCATGATGTCCCGGGACTGATAAAGCTCATGGGTGGCAATAAGGCGTTTACCGACAAGCTCGATGCATTCTTCAGTACAAAACTTGTGAGCACCCTTTCTGATGTCTCCGGACTCATCGGACAGTATGCCCACGGTAACGAACCGTCACATCATGTAGCTTATCTATATGCACTCGCCGGTCGTCCGGAACGTACGCAGGAACTGATACGTGAGATATTCGACACACAATACTCGCCTCGTCCTGACGGTCTGTGCGGTAACGACGACTGCGGGCAGATGTCGGCATGGTACATGATGTCGGCTATGGGCTTCTATCCCGTTGACCCTGTAAGCGGAAAGTATGTCTTCGGTGCTCCGCAGATGAAGAAATTCACGCTCGATATGCCTAACGGAAAGACATTTGTCGTGGAAGCACAGAACCTGTCGGAAGAGAATCTCCATGTTGATAAGATTCTGCTCAACGGCAAGGTATATAAGAAGAATTATATCGACCACAAGGATATAGTACGTGGCGGTAAACTCACATTCATAATGAAGAAATAACCATGAGGACATTAATTCTGTTATCAGTACTTGTCGCTGCAACGGCGACAAGCAGTGCGCAGTCAATAACCGAGCGCTACAAGCGTTTCCTGACCGACCCGCATGGATATGTGGCTTACCGCACAAATGGAAACATAAAGATTGACGGTGTGCTCGATGAATCTGACTGGCTCAAGGCTCAGCCTACAGAGGAGTTTGTCGACATCAGTGGCGAGGGATTCGCAAAACCACGCTTCAAGACCACTGCGAAGATGCTCTGGGATGATGAGTACCTGTATATTGCCGCTGAGATGGAGGAGCCGAATGTATGGGGCGACATAACAAAGCATGACGAAGTGATATATTATAATCCCGACTTCGAGGTGTTCATCGACCCTGATGGCGACGCACATAACTATTTTGAGATAGAGGCTAATGCCTTGGGAACGGTATTCGACCTCTTTTTGCAGAAACCCTATCGTGCACCCAACCGTCCTTTCGTCACATTCTCGTGGGATACCCCAGGGTTGAAGCTCGACACTCACGTATATGGAACACTCAACGACAGCCGCGACACAGACAAGGGATGGACGGTAGAGATGGCTGTGCCGCGTAAGGCAATCGCGGCAGAGTTTGATAACTGTCTGAAGGCAGGCAGATATCTGCGTATAGGATTCTCACGTGTGGAGTGGCAGACAGAGACTGACTCACAAGGCAAGAGCAGCAGAAAGAAGGACGCCGACGGCAAGTATCTGCCGGAGGATAACTGGACATGGCCGTCGACAGGAATGATTGCCATGCACATGCCTGAACGCTGGGGATATCTCTTTCTATCGGATAAAAAGGTGGGCGAGGGCAGCGAGACGTTCGAATATCCTGCTGACAAGGACATGGAGAAACTTCTTTGGGCAATGTTCTACGCTCAGGAAACGCAGATGAAAGAGCACGGAAGCTACTTCGCTAAGATCAAGGACTTCCGCCTGACGCCATCAGAGAAAGCACTTCTGCCTGAAGGCTCCGTAATCACTGTCGAGACAACATCAAAAAAATATGAGATTACGGTGAAGAAAGCCGACGGCTCGTCGGTAAGTATTGACGAGAACGGGCATCTCTGTCGTCGCACAAAAAGAAAATAATCAAGGTAACTAAAAACAAATACAACATTATTATTATGAAGAAATTATTGTTAGCCGTTGTCGCAGTGCTTGCAATGGCATCATGTAGTCAGACAGAGTCCACACCCTCGGTGAAGGTTTATGGGTGGACAGGTTGGAATCCGGAAGAGGTGCCTGCTGACAGTCTCAAGGCGAAATTCGAGAAGTGGAAGAGCCACGGTCTCGTTGGTGTATGCGTGAACTGCGGATTCAATGTTGAGAATGTTAAGGTGGCGGCTGCCATTGCCAAAGAGGTGGGGCTGGAGTATCACGCTTGGGCACCTACAGTGCTTCAGCAGGACAAGGACTCAACATGGTACACAGTGAATCGTCTCGGCCAGTCAGCATATAACAAGGAAAACCGTGCTTACGTGGAGTATTATGCAACACTCGACCCTCACAACCCGGATGTCATTAAGTTCATGGTCGATAAATACACAGAACTAAGCAATGTACCAAATGTAGACTATGTGCAGCTCGACTATATACGTTATGCCGATGCGGTGCTCGCTGAAGGACTGTGGGATAAGTATAAGAACGTGATAAAGCACGAGTGGCGTAATGCAGAGGATAAGGTTCAGGAATATCCCGGTGCCGATTATTGCTATTGTGACGCGTGTTGTGCTGACTTCAAGGAAAAGACCGGCATCGACATAAAGGCAAAACTTGCCGAAGGTGTAGACCCTTCTACGATCACAGAGTGGGCTCAGTTCAGGTGCGATAACGTGACAAACCTCGTAAATGAGATTAGTAAGGCTATTCATGCAAACGGAAAGAAGATCAGTGCCGACGTGTTCCCCGGACCAAAGAGCTACGCAGAGTGGATGGTACGCCAGCAGTGGAATAAGTGGGATGTTGACGTTTTCTTCCCAATGAACTATAACGATTTCTATCTGCAACCTGCTTCATGGGTAGGTGAGGTGACAAAGGAAGAGGTGGAAAGCACAAAGGCTGACGTCTATAGCGGTCTGTTCATATGTCACGACTGGAAGAATAAGGCAAGCATTATCGATCCGGAGGGCTCGGGATTACTCCCTTCAGAGATCGGCGAGGCGGTGAAAGGCGCTGTTGAGGCTGGTGCTGCCGGCGTATGCCTGTTCACTCCTGACGCAATGACCGAGGAGCATTGGAAGGAATTAGACAAGGCAATAAAGTAATGAATAATTGTAGTTTTCAGAACTTACGACTATAATATTAATGGCTACTATAAAAGAAAAAATCGGCTATGCGCTTGGTGATGCTGCTGCCGGAGGTATTACGTGGAAGGTGATGTCCATTGCCTTCCCATTCTTCTTCACTAACATATATGGACTTACACTGGCTGATACCGCTGCGCTGATGCTCGTGGCTCGACTGTTCGATGTGGTCACCGACCCGCTTATGGGGTCGCTCGCCGACCGTACACAGTCACGTTGGGGCACATATCGCCCATGGCTCATCTTCGGAGCAATACCTTTCGGACTGATATTCGCCATGCTTCTCTACACACCGGAGTTCGGTCCTGTGGGCAAACGTGTGTATGCTTATACCCTCTATCTGCTCATGATGGCAGTATATACGGCAGTGAATGTGCCTTATGGCTCACTGCTTGGTGTGATGACCGAAGACGATAACGAGAAGAACCAGTTCTCTTCATATCGTATGGTAGGAGCCTATGCAATGGGATTCGTCACCCTGCTTTCGTTCCCTTACCTGCAGAAGATGATTGGCGGTACTGATGCTCATCAGTATGCAATGCTCGGAATATTCTTCGGTGTGCTGGCGGCTTTGATGACATTTGCCTGTGGTATGCTCACAAAGGAACGTCTGAAGCCGGTACGCGCAGAGAAGTTCTCATTGAAACCTTTCGCCGACCTCTTCACAAACAAACCCTGGATATATCTGACACTCGTTGGTATATGCACCAACTTCTTCAACGGATTCCGTTATGCTGCGGCGGCATATATGTTCACATATTGTCTGCCGGGAGAGGTGACGGTGTCAGGTCTTATCATCAACTACACCGTGTTCATGACATTCGGTGAGGTGGTTTGTATGATTGCCGGCGGTATGTCTCCTAAGTTCACGCAGTGGGCTGGTTCAAAGAAAAAGGCTTTTATCTATGCCACGCTGATATGTCTTGTCACATCAGTATTGTTCTTTTTCATCCCTATGGATGCCGCTTACATCTGGGTGATGATACTGTTTGTGGTTCTCACATCAATAGGTATCGGTATCTATTCTCCACTCCTATGGTCGATGTATGCCGATGTTGCAGACTATGCCACGCAGAAGAACGGCACCTCGTCAACAGGTCTTATCTTCTCCTCGGGCACAATGTCGCAGAAGTTCGGCTCGGCTATATCCGGAGCACTCATCACCCTGTTGCTCGGATGGGCAGGTCTTCATACGGTGGCAGGCTCAAGCGAGCCGGTCATAAGCGCAGGAAGTGAAGAGAGCGTGCGAACAATGGCATGGGCATTGTTCTCGCTTATTCCGGCAGCAGTCAGCATTATAATGCTTTTCCTCGTATATAAATATCCTATTAAGAAATAATATTGACCTTATGAAAGTAAATAAAGAAACAATGCCTTGGGTAGAACGCCCAACGGGAAATGGTGAAGTTATGTGGCGTGATCCTAAGAATCCTATCATCGACCGCTACAGCATACCTACATCAAACAGTATCTTCAACAGTGCTGTGGTGCCTTTCGGTGATGGCTTTGCAGGAGTGTTCCGCTGCGACAACCGCGCCGTGCAGATGAATATCTTTGCCGGATTCTCAAAAGACGGCATCAATTGGGAGATAGAGCACGAGCCTATTGTCTTCGAAGCAGGTAACACCGATATGATAGAAAGCACCTACAAGTATGACCCACGTGTGGTTTGGATAGAAGACCGTTACTGGATAACATGGTGTAACGGCTACAAGGGTCAGCCTACAATCGGTATCGGCTATACCTTCGATTTTAAGAAATTCTATCAGTGCGAGAATGCTTTCCTGCCGTTCAACCGTAACGGTGTGCTCTTCCCGGAGAAGATCAACGGAATGTATGCCATGCTTAGCCGTCCTTCCGACAGTGGTCACACTCCTTTCGGAGATATCTATGTAAGTTATTCGCCTGACATGAAGTTCTGGGGACAGCACCGCATGGTGATGCGCCCTACACCGTTTGAGATCAGTGCATGGCAGTGTCTGAAGATCGGAGCAGGACCGATTCCGGTACGTATTGACGAGGGATGGCTGATGTTCTACCATGGAGTAATCCAGACCTGCAATGGCTATCGTTACTCTATGGGTGCAGCTATTCTCGATAGCAACGACCCTTCAAAGGTGCTCTACCGCTCACAGCCTTATTTACTTGCACCGGCGGAAATCTATGAACTCACAGGCGATGTACCCGGAGTAGTGTTCCCTTGTGCTGCAATGACCGACGGCGACCGCATTATGGTCTACTATGGTGCTGCCGACACTCATGTATGTGCTGCTTACGGATATGTATCTGAGATTGTAGACTTCGTAAAGAAGAACTCTTGTATATAGACTTTATTTTATAAACGAATAATTCCTTCCTCCTTACTTAACCATAATCGGTCAATAGACCGCGGTGCGTGAATGGCGGAACGTGATAAATCACGCCCATACGTAATCAGACAAAATCAGTTAGGAATCTAATGACCGATTTGGGTTTAATAAGTGAGGAAGGGCATAATAACCAAACATCAACCATTATGGCAATAATTCTTCCGACACAAGGCGAGCCGCTAATTAAATCGTCATGCCGTGTTGCAATCATGAGCGGTGAACGAGAAATAACATATAGCGACTTGCTACGATACGCCAATCTGTATGCAAAGTATATCCCTACGGAAAAGGGTACTAAGACTATAATATTAGGTGAGAACCGTGAAGGCTGGTTCTTTGCTCTGTATGCAGTATGGTGCAACGAGGGTGTTGTTATTCCTGTGGATGCTGCCGCGACACCGGATGATGTGGCATATATTATTAATGATGCCGAACCGGAGTGTATCTGGACCACGTCAGCGAGGAAAGACCTTGTGGCAGAAGCTCTGAACCTTGTAGGTAAGGACATTCGTGTCAATATCATAGATGACTACGAGAATGCTGATGTGTCGGAAGAGAAAGAGGCAGATATAAGACTTCGTCTTGAAGACTTGGCACTCATCTGCTACACGTCGGGGACGACAGGCTCTCCAAAGGGCGTGATGCTGACCTACGAGAACATCATGGTGAACGTGCGTGCCGTTTCATCGGAAGTAGAGATTTACAATGCCGAGCGCCGCACACTCGTACTGTTGCCTCTGCATCACGTGTTGCCATTGGTTGGAACGGTTGTAATGCCTATGATTATCGGAGGTGGCGTAGCGATATGTCCGTCGCTGTCGGCTGCAGATATAATGACTACGTTGAAGCGTGGAGAGATAGGCTTAATGATTGGTGTGCCGCGTCTATGGCAGACACTTTACAGAGGTATAAAGGCAAAGATTGATGCCAGTCCGGTGACACGTGGACTGTTCAATATATGTAGAAAAGCCGATAACCGTACCCTCTCGCGTACGATATTCAAATCCGTGCATAAGAAACTGGGCGGACACATCACCTATTTAATCAGTGGCGGTGCGGCTCTTGACAATGAGACCGCTATCGGACTGAAGACACTCGGGCTCGATGTTCTTGAGGGTTACGGCATGACAGAGGCGGCGCCTATGATTGCATTCACACGTCCTGACGACATCGTGCCGGGCAGTGTGGGACTTCCTATACATGGATGTGAGGTGATTGTCATAAATGGCGAGCTCTGTGCTCGTGGAAAGAATGTGATGTCGGGCTATTATAAACGAGAGAAAGAAACTGCAGATATCATCGACAAGAACGGTTGGTTACATACCGGCGACCTTGGCAGGATTGACGAGAAAGGACGTATTTTCATCACGGGACGAATGAAAGAGATAATCGTTCTATCAAATGGAAAGAATGTTAATCCTACTGAGATAGAACATAAGATTGAGGAGTATGCCGATATTGTGAAGGAAGCGGCTGTCACAGAAGACGGAGATTTGCTAAAGGTTATCATCGTGCCGCAGAGCGTGTGGGCTATGGATAAGACTATTGCAGAGATGGAGGAGTGCATAAAGCGTGACGTGCTCGCTCCATATAATCTCACCGTAGCGCCGTATAAGAAATTGATGAGCCTGCTTGTGTATCAAGGAGATCTGCCTCGCACTCGCATGGAGAAGCTGCAGCGTTACAAACTGAAGGAACTGATCTGCGACGCTGCCACGGCAGACAATGATGTTGTGAAGAAGGACGATGACTCCAACAGCATGTTCCACGAGTACATTATACTTAAGGACTATATCTCTGCCGAGAAGCACTGTGAGGTGCATCCTACGTCTAATCTTGAGACCGACCTTGCAATGGACTCTCTCGACAAGGTGACACTGCAGGGATTCATCGAACAGACCTTCGGCATAACTCTTGCTGCAGAGCAGATTGCAGCATTCGCCAATGTCGGTGAGATGGCTCAGTTCATTGCAGAATACAAGACCCGCATGGATGTGGAGGACATTGACTGGCATAAGATAATCGCTCAGTCGTCATCACATCTGCGACTGCCGAAGATGTCTGTTGCAGGTCTGAGAATGCTCAGAATGTTCCGGAGCTTCGCAAAGAAGCGGTTTCTTCTTGAGACACGCGGCATGGAAAACATTCCTGCATCCGGTCCTTATATCCTCGCGCCTAATCACCAGAGTGTCCTCGATGGTCCGCTTATTGTCTCTGCTTTCAGTGATAAGATGCTCCGCGACATCTATTTCTATGCAAAGAAAGATCATGTTCAAGGTACATTCATGCGCTGGCTTGCACGCAACAATAATATTATTATCATGGACATGAGCACTCTGAAAGACTCTATCCAAATGTTGGGCGAGGTGCTCAAGCAGGGTAGGAACATCGCTATATTCCCGGAAGGAACACGAACGCGCAATGGGAAAATAGGCGAGTTTAAGAAAACCTTTGTCATTCTCAGCAAGGAACTCTCAGTTCCTATCGTTCCCGTGCGCATCGACGGAGCCTATCAGGCAATGCCTCGTGGGAAGTATCTGCCGAAGAAGCATAAGGTTATCGTCACCTATCTGCCTGCTGTTACTCCTCAAGAGAGCGACACTTACGAGTCGCTCGCAGAGAAAGTGAGAACAGCAGTAGTGAATGCATAGACCATGATAGAAAAAGACGAACGGGGTAATGCCTTCACCCATCTTGTTGGTGTCGTCTTCGCGCTGACATCAATATGGATGATATCGCCTGCCGTCCATCGTGGATGGGAATGGGCTATGGGGGTATTATTCTTCATCGTGGGCATGTTTCTCATGTTCCTTTCCAGCACCCTGTATCACTGGGCACCGCGTGGGAAGTTGAAAAATGCTCTGCGTGTGTGCGACCATATCAGCATTTATGTGATGATAGCCTGCTCGTACACACCTATATGTATAGCGCTTGTCGGAGGATGGCTCGGCTGGCTGTCGTTTGCATTTCTTTGGTCGGTAGTCATCTTCGGTGCCGTCTATAAGATTGTAGCCTTAGGAAAGAATCCTAAGCTATCGCTTACGCTGTATCTTGTAATGGGGTGGAGTGTCGTCTTTATAGCCAAGCCAGTCTTTGAGCGGCTCACTCCTTTAGCCGCATTACTATTATTTGCCGAAGGACTGTTCTACACTATCGGAACATATTTCTTTGCCCATGACGACCGCAAGAATTATCATGCAGTGTGGCACATCTTTGTGTTTTTTGGAGCATTAGCGCATTGGAGCGTTATCCTTGTGCTACTGCTCGATTAGAGAAACATACAACGCGGTCTGATGATCTATCTGTATTTATTATACGAATATACCTCCATTACTCCGGGTAATTGAGGTTTTCGGGCTTTATATTTTCCAATACAGTAAGGAAACGCTGTGCCTCGTATCGTGCCATAGGTAGGTTCATCAACAGATGATTGCCACAGTCGCGTGCCGAAGCCCCGGGTATGTCGCCCTCAAATGATGCTATGAATCGGAACGTGCGTATCATCAGGTCAACAATGTCCTTCGACTCCAAGTCGCCTTTCAACAGCAGGTAGTTGCCTGTCTGGCATCCCATGGGTCCCCAGTAGATGACTCTATCCTTCCATTCCTCGTCATTACGTAGGAAAGTAGCGGCGAGATGTTCTATTGTATGCAGTTCCGGTGCGCCTGCCACAGGCTCACGGTTTGGTTCTTTCATGCGTATGTCGAACGTTGTGACGGTATCGCCGCCAACCTCATCCTTGCGCGATACATATATGCCGCGAAGCAGACGCTCGTGGTCGATAGTGAATGATGGAATCTTTTTCATATTGATGTAAGCATTGTCTTTAATGTATTGAAACTTCCTTCTGCTATTCTGTCCCAGAAGTCAAAGTACTGTTCGCCCCGTTCAGAGGCAAGAGGTATATCGCTGATTATACGGAATGATATGAACGGCACACCGTAAATGAAGCATGTCTGTGCTATTGCACCGCTCTCCATATCAATGGCGAGTGCCTCAGGAAAGTGGTCGAGTATCTCGCCCGCCTTGCCTTTAGTGTCAACGAACCAGTCGCCCGAAGCTATTGTGCCAAGGTGGACATTCTCTATCTTTGACGCAATCTCCAGCATCTTTCTGTCGGCAGCAAAACGCTCCGGCATACCTTGTATCTGTCCGTAGGCATTATCGCTGAAGCAATACACATCGTGATATACCACATCTGTGCTTGCCACCACATGAAAGCGGGGCACGAGTGTAGTTGCACCGCCAGCCACACCGCTCGATATAATGCTGTCGGGATGATAGGCATTGATCATTTCCACTGCGCCGATGGCAGCGTTCACCTTGCCGATGCCGCACTGTTGTATGACGAGTTCTTTGTCATCCGACATCCGTCCGCGATAGAACGTCTTGCCTCCCGACTTCTCCTCTATGGTGTCGGAGAGCAGCGCGAGCAACTGCCGGAGTTCCTTATCCATAGCTACGATAATTCCTATTCTCATGTTATATTCTTGATTTTTTGCAAAGGTACGAAAAAAGCGATGAACAGAGCAATAGTCTGCAAGGATTTATTCGTATAAAGTTAAAATCATGCAATAAGCAATTTGGTATAATCGTCAGACGAGGCATTAACAGCTTCAGAATGCGAAAAATAAAAAAGGAAAATCCTTTGTAGTATCTTCAAATTCTATTATCTTTGCACACAATAATTATTTAACCTTTATCAATTACTATAAATGAGACTTTCAAGGGAAAATTTCTCCAGTAGGATGGCGAGCGGAGTGACATGCCTGTTTATCGTTTTTCTGCTGTTCGGCTACATGGCAGTGGTGATGGGAATTGCCAATATGCTTAATACTATGATGCATACAGCCCACGACCTGTTGTTGAACACGTGTTTGTATCTCATGGCGATATGTGTTTTGATGGGTGCCTTGGGCAAGGTGTTTGTCGAGTTTGGTGTCGTCGACCTGATTCAGATATTGCTCCGTCCTGTCATGCGTCCCATATTCAATCTGCCTGGCGTGGCGTCGCTTGGTGCGGTGCTGACATTCCTCAGCGACAATCCTGCGATAATATCGCTGTCGAAGGACAGGAAATTCGCACGCTATTTTAAGAAGTATCAGCTCGTGTCGCTGACCAATTTCGGTACAGCCTTTGGCATGGGTGTCATCGTAATAGTGTTTATGATAGGACATGGCTACTTCATTGCGCCATTCATTGGACTCGTTGGAGCGGTGGTGGGATGTGTCATTTCCACCCGTATGATGCAGCACTTCACGTGTAAGGACTTCCCACAGTATCGTGAAGAAGATGCTGTGAGCGACGATGTCACGATGACGAACGATGGTAACGGTGTGTGTCAGGCTGACAACGGCATAACTGATGACGGCTTATTCATCCGCATACTCAATGCTCTTCTCGACGGAGGACGTGGCGGTGTAGAGATAGGGCTGGCTATCATACCCGGCGTTCTCATCATCTCCACGCTTGTGATGATGTTCACCTTTGGTGGAGCGACAGAGGTTGTTGACGGTAAGACCGTAGAGGTTTTCACCGGTGCAGCATATCAGGGCACACGACTCCTGCCGGTGATAGCCGAGAAATTCGACTTCCTTTTCTACTGGTTGTTCGGTTTCTCTGCCCCTGAAATGGTGGCGTTCCCTATCACCGCCCTCGGAGCTGTAGGTGCCGCCTTAGGTTTGATACCTCAGTTTGCGACGAAGGGTATCATTGACGGCAATGCCATCGCAGTATTCACAGCTATGGGTATGTGCTGGAGCGGATACCTTTCCACACATACAGCCATGCTCGACTCGTTGGGTTATCGCAATCTGCTCTCACGCGCAGTGCTGTCACACCTCTTTGGTGGCATCGGCGCCGGCATATCAGCACACTGGATATTTGTCGGGATGACATACATCGCATCGCTTATGTAAGCATGACAGATAAAATATAAAAGAACGAATCACAACCCTTAACATATTTACAATTTGGGCTATAAAGATAAAATAACACAGACCACACACCGCAACACCCGCACACAGAAGGGTAGGGCTGTTGACGGAAAGGTGACACCGAAGAAGAATCTCGGTCAGCATTTTCTCGTCGACGATGGCATAGCACGACGCATTGCCGATACCGTTGATGCCTATCCCGGCATTCCGGTCCTTGAGGTAGGACCGGGCACTGGCATGATGACGAAGTATCTTATCCCTAAACCACGTCCGTTGAAGGTAGTAGAGATAGACCGCGAGAGTGTGACATACCTCGGCGAGCACTATCCGGAACTGGAGATCTTGGGCGAGGATTTCCTTAAAATGGACCTCATGACAGTGTTTGATGGCAAGCCGTTTGTACTCACCGGCAACTATCCTTATGACATCTCGTCGCAGATATTCTTCAAGATGCTCGATAACCGCGACCTTGTGCCTTGCTGCACCGGAATGATTCAGCGTGAGGTGGCGCTTCGTATTGCGTCGCAGCCGGGCAACAAAGCCTACGGCATACTGTCCGTACTCATTCAGGCGTGGTATGACTGTGAGTATCTGTTCACCGTCGATGAGGATGTCTTCAACCCACCTCCAAAGGTAAAATCGGCAGTCATCCGCATGACCCGCAATAACGTAACAGACCTCGGTTGCGACGAAGTACTCTTCAAACGCGTTGTAAAGACCACCTTTAATCAGCGTCGTAAGATGTTGCGCGTATCGATGAAGCAGCTCTTCAACGCCGAGAATTTCCCTTCGCCGGAGTTTTTCCTGCAGGACATCATGACCAAACGCCCGGAACAACTCACTATACAACAGTTCGTCGAACTGACAAATATGGTGGCAAAGCAATTGTAAATAAACGCGTCAACCACTCCTTCTATATATTATATATTAGGTGAATGTGCTGGCAGATTACACGCACTAAAGATACAGTACAGTCGTTTTTAGAGCCAAGAGTGCGTACTGTCGAAAAAACAACAGTTTTTTTTGCTCAATTCGAACTATTTATTTACTTTTGTAGAAGCAAATACCAAAATGACAATAATATGATAGACGTAAAGCAGACTCTCAGCGATGCTGGGGAAGAGATGGACATGGCTTGCATGTATCTTGATGAATCATTCAGCCATATTCGCGCCGGACGTGCCAACGCCGCTATTCTTGACGGTATCCGCGTCGAGAATTATGGCATGAAAGTGCCGCTCAATCAAGTGGCAAGTGTTACTACTCCTGACGCCCGCACTATTGCCATAAAGCCTTGGGAGAAGAAGATGATTCATGAAATAGAAAAGGCTATCATCAACTCAAATGTGGGTATCACTCCTGATAACAACGGCGAGGTGATACGTCTTGCTATCCCTGTTCCGACAGAGGAGCGCCGTCGTGAACTGTCAAAACAGTGTAACCAGATTGCCGAGAAGGTGAAGGTGCAGATTCGTAAGGTTCGCGGCGACGTTAAAGACTTGCTGAAGAAAGCTATCAAGGACGGTCTTTCTGAAGATTTGGAGAAAGATGCTGAGGCAGACCTTCAGAAGGTTCACGACAAGTATATCGCCCGAGTAGACGAACTGCTTGCAGAGAAAACAAAGGAAATAATGACCGTATAACAACGTAATCCCCCTCCAAGAGGGGGCTTTTTTGTCTTGGCAAAGGGATTAGTAATAAAGAACACAGGTTTTTGGTATACGGTGCTTACCGACGACGGTAGCACGGTAGAGTGTAAGGTGAAAGGAAACTTTCGTCTAAAGGGTATTCGCAGCACTAATCCGGTGGCTGTCGGCGATAGGGTAGAACTTATCGAGCAGACTGCCGAAGGGGCTGGGGCAGAGCATTTCTTCTGGATAACAGCCATCGAAGACCGTAGAAACTACATCATCCGACGGTCGCAGAATCTCTCAAAACAGAGCCATATCCTTGCAGCAAACGTTGACCAGGCTTTCCTTATCGTCACCGTCAACTACCCTGAGACATCGCTCACTTTCATCGACCGCTTTCTGGCTTCTGCCGAGGCTTATAATGTTCCTGTCGTGTTGGTGTTCAATAAGACCGATCTGCTTGACGAGGACGAACGCCGCCTGCAGGACGGTATCATGCGGCTCTATGACACCGTAGGCTACCGTTGCGTGGCAATATCAGCGGAGACGGGCGAAGGTGTCGACATGCTTCATCAAATGCTTGACGGCAGGATAACGCTGCTGAGCGGTAACAGCGGAGTAGGAAAATCGACACTGATAAACCGTATTATCCCTGACGCACAACTGCGCACGGCAGAGATTTCCGATGCGCATAACACCGGAACGCACACTACCACATTCTCGGAGATGCTCCGATTGAAGTCGTTGTCGGAGGGCACATACATCATCGACACCCCCGGAATAAAAGGCTTCGGCACTTTCGACATGGAGCCGGAGGAGATAACGAGTTATTTCAAGGAGATTTTCCACTTCTCACAACATTGCCGTTTCAATAACTGCACACACACCCACGAGCCTGGTTGTGCCGTGCTTGAGGCATTGGAAAACCATTATATAGCACAGAGTCGCTACCAGTCGTATCTTTCTATGCTCAACGATAAGGAAGAGGGAAAATACAGAGCACCGTTCTAAGCCTCCATGTTAGGTTGTCGATTATTGCATTCTGATTGGGAGAAAGAATAGATTGCGGTTATAGAAACATAATACTACCTTATATATAAAAATGTAATGAGCCACGAGAGTTTATATTAGAACTTTCGTGGCTCATTTTTTTGCTATGAATAATCCTAAATACATCATAATGTCACGTTATGTTTTCGCCTTAGCTTTCTTTCTTCTCCATTATACTTTTTATGTCGATTTGTGATAAGAAAGCTCTTGCCGAAGGTTGTAACCTCGCGTATTGTAAAGAAAAATTAGCTTTACGATTTTTGACGAAATAGAAAACCCAAAGCTATTATTTGCTAAGTCTGCATAGCATAAAACTACGTTTTCTGGGACCGAGCAAAGCAGAAATAAACTTAATTCCATGCTTTTTCTGTCAAAAAGCAGCGGTTCTTGATGCTCAAAACGCTGATTTTATAGGCAAGAAACGGCGGTTATAGCCTCAAGAAACGGCGGTTCTTGAAACTGATTCATCTTGTTGTATATATCAAAACATTCTATCTCTCTGATAATCAATGCTTTTTGTGTAATGCTAAAAACAAGCGTTTTTCATCATCGAAGGACAATGTGCCGGCAAATATCGGATATATGTGTGGTTAGAACAGCCTTTTTGTTAAATTTATTCGCGTCAGCCGTAGAGGCGTGGTTTATCACGTTCCGCAATATCCAAGTAACAAATAGTTCGCGAAATGGACTCTGCGCAAGAGGCGGAACGTGATAAATCACGCCCCTTCTACAGGTTTCATCCTACTCTATTCATTGCTATATTTGTTTACCGGACACCAATAGTTGAATTTATTCACAGCATCCGGAAGCTCACGAAAAAGACGACAGAAACCTGACAGCGAGATGCCGTTGACACTAAGCCAACAGCTTTTCGCAATTGCCATGGTGCAAAGTAATCATCAGTGGTTTAGAATGTCAATCTTGTGCCCAGTGCCACTGTACGTGGCGCTCCCCAGTATCCGCGGAAGGAAGCGAGGTCGTGGTCGACACCGTCAGTTCCGCGCTCGATATATGTGGCGTCAAGCAGGTTGTTGAATGTGGCGAATACGTTAAGGCGTACGTTGGCAGATAGGTGACCTTCCCAACCCAATGTTGCATCAACAAGGTTGTAGGATGGCAACCGATAGGCGTCTCGTTTATCGGCTGACGTACGCGATGATGGTTTGAAATCGGCATACATACGGGCATTGTGCTGCCAGCCGGCATGAATGTATACGCCTTTATATAGACGTATATCTGCCTGCGCACCGAATTGCGTCTGTGGCGCATCGCCGACGTGCAGCCCGTTGCTGTGGATAGAATACTCCTTCAAGCTCTCACCGCTGTATGAGTCGTATATGATTGCGGCGCCGTTGCTCTTCCATTTCCATGATGCTATCATGGCGTATGCCTTCAGTTTCAACCAGTCGGTCACTTGCTGATGTGCAGAGAGTTCTATTCCCTTATGCAGAGCATTCAGTCCGGTAATCTGATACTTCTCTGCCGTCTCGTTGGCACGTTTTGCAATGCTCACTGTCAGAGTCTTGTCTTTCCATGATGCTATATATGCCGATGCTTCCAATCCGCCGCCACTCCATGAGGCGCGTATTCCCACCTCGCAGAGGAGATTCTTTTCGTTTGTCACATCTTTAGTGATTGACAGATTGCTTGATGATAGGTATACACCGGCGTAAGGAAGACGGTTGCTGTAACCGGCATTGGCAAAGATATCGACCGAAGGAGTAGAAAATGTTTGGTGCATGAGGTGGTAGAGCACACCGACTTTTATGCTTCCTCCCCATCCGTGTGCCCATGCGCTGCGTTCGTTGGTTATGTCGTTATGTCTGCGATAGTTGCCGTTGAACACCGCAGCGCCGAGTGTGGCGCTCACACTGCGGTTGTTGTATTTGCCTTGTATGAAAGCCGATGCGTGATGAGTAGTCCTTCCGTAGCGTGCCCCGGTGTAGTCGCCTGTCACGACATTCTTCTTTGTCGCAGAGTCATACCAGTAGTCGCCTCCGAGTAAATCGAGCACCTTCATCTTCGACCACGTGCCGTAGTATTGATACTGTGCACCTGCCGAGAGTGTTGTCTCGTCGGTGAGTTTGTAATCGCCCGAAATAATGGCTCCTGCCTGAGTGTGTCCCGACAAGTAGTCTATCAAGATGTTTTTCGATGCGTTACCTTCGGTGGTAGCGTTATTTCTGTTTTCCTCGATCACGGAATTGAAGTCGATATGCCCGTCGACGGTCTGATGTGCGATGATGCTCTTTGCACCATGCTTGCCGTATGTAGAGCGTCCGCCTCCGTCGGCGACAGCCATGTAGAGCGAGTTCTTCATTGAGAAACGTTCTCCGTCAAGCAGATGCTGCACTGTGAAATAAGGCTTATAGTAATGATTCCTGCCTATAGAATACTTTTTGCCGTAGAGCAGACCCCAGTTCTTGGAGTATCCGCGTCCGTAGCGGCTCACCTCGTCGGCGCTGAGTTCGGTGTTGCGCTGGTCGTGCTCCTCGGGCGAGCCTAATGCTGTGAATATAATTGTATTTGCCGTATTGAGTTTCTTGCTTATGGAAAGCATGTAGGATAAGGTCTGAACATCAGAAACCTCCACAAAACCATGACCTTTTGTGTAAGATAGCATGGCATCGACATTCCAGTTGCCTGCCAGTCTGCCGGAGGAATAATTGAGCACGCCTTTGGTGAGACCATATTCGGTAGTGGTCAGTCCGAACGAGCCTTCAGGATTTTCTCTGCCCGTCTTGGTGATGATGTTCACCAGTCCTCCCATTGATGTGTCGGCGAGCATAGAGCCACCTATGCCTTTCTGAATTTGCACTGCATACGTCGCATCAGCCAGTCCCATCCAGTTGCTCCAATACATCGAGCCGGAGGTAAGTCCTTGAATGGGAATACCATTGAGCATGATACCGATGTTTTCCTGCTTGAAACCTCTCATGTTAAGTGAGGCGTCGCCGTAGTTTCCGGTAGTGGAAGTGGCATACACGCCTGGCACACCTTGCATCATCTCAACATAATTGGGCGCTGCGGCATGCAACCTTATATCACGCGGAGTAATGGTTGTGAGGTTAAGAGGCGTTGTCTCCTCCTTGCTAAAGTTTACACTGACCGATACTTCCTGAAGAGTAATAGGGGTATCGTTTGATACAGACTCGTGTTCGGCATTGTTTGTGCCGTGTTTCTTACCTGTGCCCTCGGCACCTGCAAGTTGTGTGGACATAATCATGCCCAGCAAAAAAACAATCTTTTTCATCTTTTCTTCTTTCATCCAGACTGTAACTGTCGGTACCGTAGTTTCAACGGTTCTGCCTTTCGGCTCGCGGACTGTACCGCCGATCGGGAATCTCACCCTGCCCTGAAGAGTTAATTTATAAAATCGACTGCAAAGATACGCTTTATTTATTAGAAAACCAAGAATGGAGCTATGGAAAATGACGTTGTTATGTAAAAACCTTGCTCTGTGTCATTTCTTATGAATATTACCTGATTACGTCGTAGAAAATACTGGCGGAAGAGACCAGAAAAACAGATCGTCAGAAATATTTTCGCTGTTCGTTTCGCTTTTTGAAGGAAAAAGTGTAAATTTGTAGATACTATGCTGACACTTTTCTCAAAGGGGAAGCTAAAGAGGTATGTGTGCTTGTCGTTACTACGCTTGTAATATTCATCAATAGAGCTTGGGCATCAATTGTTGGTTAATGGATTCAATATGTTAGTGTTCATTGCGTGTCGTGCAAATATCAAGTACGATTTTTAGGATAAAAAGAAAACTGATATACAGAGATGAACTTCGAGGAACTGAAAGACAAAAGAATAGCTGTGTTGCTGAGTGGTGGAGTCGATTCGGCTGTCGTGGTGCATGTTCTTGCCGAGCATGGGCTTCAGCCTGACTGCTTCTATATTAAAATAGGTCCTGAGCAGGAAGAGGAGTGGTACTGTTCGTCGGAGGAAGACTTAGAGATGTGTACCGCCATCTGTCGACGTTACGGGCTGAAGCTTGAGGTAGTAGACTGTCATCAAGACTATTGGGATAAGGTGACGCGATATACTATGGATAAGGTGAGGGCAGGATTCACACCTAATCCCGATGTCATGTGCAACCGGCTGATAAAGTTCGGCGCCTTTCACGACAAGCGCGGACATGACTATGACCTCATAGCCACTGGGCATTATGCACAGACCGAGGTAGATGAGCATGGACGGAAATGGCTCTGCACGGCGCCCGACCCGGTGAAAGACCAGACGGATTTCCTTGCACAAATATATGATTGGCAATTACAGAAAGCATTGTTCCCTATAGGCTGTATGAATAAGGAGGAAGTGCGTCGTATAGCGGAGCAGGAGCATCTCATCAACGCAAAGCGTAAGGACTCGCAGGGAATATGTTTCCTTGGCAAGATAAACTATAATGACTACCTGCGACGCTATCTGGGCGAGAACCATGGCGAGGTGCTCGAACTCGAGACCGGACGTAAAATAGGCGAGCATCGCGGACTGTGGTTTCATACCATAGGTCAGCGGAAAGGCCTTGGATTCAGTGGCGGTCCGTGGTTTGTTGTAAAGAAGGATACCGAGCGGAATATCCTATACGTAAGCAATGGTTACAGTCCGGAGGATGCCTACAAGGACACATTCCGCATACACGACCTGCATCTGCTCACTGCTCCGATTGAGGGCGACAGGATAACATTCAAGATTCGGCACACGTCCGACTATTTCCCTGCACGCATAGAAGACATGGGTGACGGCACATATACTATCTATTCATCGCAGAAAATCCACGGCGTGGCGCCGGGACAGTTCTGTGTCATCTACGACGAAAACCACCACCGTTGCTATGGTTCAGGTGAGATAACGGTTTAGAAAGAATCTCTTCAGCGAGAAAAACCGTCTCCTGTGATGTGTGGCATTGCTGTCGTTTAAGCCGATGCCACACAGGTGAATATCAAGAGTCTATGTAATGTGGAGACAGACAGTAGCCTATCTCCACATTAATATTTTGTCTATAAAGTAAGGCATCTGGCGACGCCAGAAGTGCCAGTCGTGGTTGATGTCGCTGCCCCAGTAGTCACACCAATGCGGAATCGCCTTCTCTGATAGTATGCGGTCCATTTCGCGTGTGCTGACCAGAGCCTCCTGCTCGCCTATGCCCTGCCCGGTGCAGAACACAATCTTCCGCTGGCGGTACATATCTACATAGGGATGTTCCTTTGGCATGTTCTGTAGAAAGTTCTGCGGCGAGTTCTCATATACCAAACCGTCCATGTAATCGCCGAAGCCATAGGCGGCATAATATATACCGCTCAAAGCCAGCATGCCATTGAAGAGGTCGGGACGGCGGAAGAAGAAGTTGGCAGCATGGAAAGCACCAAACGATGCTCCGGTGGTGATGAACATCTGTTCAGGATTCTGACGAACGTTGGGAAGCAGCTCTTCGATGATGTATTGATACCAACACTCATGACGTTCTATCTTTGTGCGGTTGTCCCAATAGTCTTTGTTCGACCATGTCTCACTGTCGATACTGTCGACCGTGATGACGCGCAGGCGACCGGCGTTGATGAACGGCGCCAAAACCTCAATCATCTTATTATCCTCCCAATCGTAGAAACGGCAGTCCTGGCAAGGGAAAGCCAAAAGAGCTTGTCCGTCGTGACCGTAGACTTTATATTCCATGTCACGCTTAAGGTTGTGACTCCACCATTTATGATATTCTGTATGCATAATTTTATCTCGTTTTAAATTGTGAAACAGCGTGTCATATAAGGATTATCTGTATTTTCACAAAGATATATAATAATAATGATAACAGTACTCTTTTTGAGGAAAAAGGCTGGGCGCGAGCCGTATTTTAACACTTAGCTCTTACATATTGACAAAAAAGGCTTGTTTCGTTTCGTACTTTGCGTGTTTTTGTTTACTTTTGTATGCAAATTAGAAATTGACTTTTCAATTCTGCATCTATGGTAAAGCATATTATTTTATGGACACTCAATCCTGAGCTGTCGGACGAAGAGAAGACAAGTGTAAAGCGTGGCATAAAGGAAGGTCTTGAGGGGCTTGTAGGAAAAGTGCCCGGACTTCTTGACTGCAAGGTCAATATAGAGCGCCGTCTTGCTTCGTCAACCTGTGATGTGATGCTCGACAGTACGCTCGAAAATGAGGAGGCATTGCGCAGATATGCCCAGCATCCCGACCATATTGCCGTTGCAAATGAGCGGGTGCGACCATATACCGTGCAGCGCTCTTGTCTGGATTTTGAGATTTAATCCACACACTTTAATATTGTATAAAACAAACGTCAAATGGAAATTAAAGAACAACAGGGAATAACCAATGCTCGACAGCTGGGTATTCCTAAGTATCTCGTTCTTGGTGTTCAGCATTTGTTCGCCATGTTTGGAGCCACCGTGTTGGTACCTGCCATAACGGGGCTCTCAGTATCATCAACCCTTCTTTTTGCCGGAATCGGTACTCTTGTCTTCCACCTATGTGCGAAGAGAATGGTGCCAGCCTTTCTTGGTAGCAGCTTTGCCTTTATCGGTGGATATCTCTCGATAAAGGAACTCGGTATGGGGCAAGGACTGACAGAGACCCTTTCGTTGGGCTATGCCTGCGTGGGAGTGTTCTGTGCAAGCCTGTGCTATTTTGCTATGGCGGCACTCATCAAGGCTTTTGGCACTGAGCGAATCTTACGATTCTTCCCGCCGGTCGTTACCGGTCCCATGGTCATTGCTATTGGTTTGACGCTGTCAGGGTCGGCTATCAGCAGTTGCAACACCAATTGGCTGCTCGCTATCATTGCAATCGTTATCGTCATCATTGCGAGCATCTGGGCAAAAGGCATAATCAAGATTATCCCGATTCTTATCGGTATAATTGGCTCGTATCTCGTTGCTGCGGTTATGGGCGATGTTGACTTCAGCCAAGTAAGCGAGGCAGCGTGGCTCGGACTGCCGTTAACGCGCGACCAGACCATGTTGGCAGTATTTGACGATGCCAACTACATGCTGCTCACAAGCAGTATCATAGCCATAGTGCCGATATCCATTGCGACTATTATGGAGCATATTGGCGATATGTGCGCTATCTCGTCGACCGTAGGCAAGGACTTCCTCGCAAAACCGGGACTGCACCGCACGCTCTCCGGCGACGGTCTGGCAACAGCCATCGCTTCGCTCTTTGGTGCGCCTGCCAATACCACTTACGGCGAAAACACCGGCGTGCTGAACCTGACACGTGTCTTCGATGCGTCAGTCATCCGTCTGGCTGCCGTCTTTGCCATAGTCCTTTCGTTCTGTCCGAAGTTCACCGCGCTCATCGCATTGATGCCTACGGCAACGATAGGCGGTGTCAGTCTAATCCTCTACGGTATGATTTCGGCTGTCGGTGTGCGCAACATCGTTGAGGCAAATGTCGACTTTACACATTCGCGCAACGTATATGTTGCAGCACTGATTCTTGTTGTCGCAATCGGTGTAAAGTACGGCAGCAACGACAGCATATCCATTGGCTCGATACATCTTTCCGGTCTTGCACTGGCGGCTATAGTAGGTATTGTGCTGAACGCCGTATTGCCACAGCAACTCGACAATGTCACCATTAAGAGTGTGCACGGAAAAGAGATGAAAAAGAAAAATGATTAATTTAAATAATAAGCAAAAAAGAAAGACATGAAAAAAACATTTATCCTCGCACTGATGCTTCCAATGTTCAGCATCGCCGCCTTTGCACAGAACCTACAGTTTCACTATGATTTCGGTAAGACCATCAGTTCCGAAAAGGAAGCAGGACGTCAGGATGTGACCGTTACCTATGAGAAGTTCTCTGCCGACAAACTTGGTTCATGGTTCTACTTTGTCGACCTTGACCTCGACAAGAACGGAGTGATGGGCGCATACACCGAGATAAGCCGTGAGTTCAACATCGGCAAGCAGGGCTTTGCCGCTCATGTGGAGTACGACGGCGGTATGAACCGCTTAGGCAGCTTCCAGACTGCCGGTCTTGCCGGTATAGCATGGAACGGACATAATGCCGACTTCTCCACCACATATTCCATCCAGGCCATGTACAAGCAGTTCTTCAAGCAGTATAATAATATTGATGGTTACGCATCATTCCAGCTCACCGGAGTGTGGAGCACCGCATTTCTTGATGGCAAGCTGACATTCGCCGGATTCGCAGACATATGGTTGGGCAAGAACAGCAAGTCGAATGGTGGTGTTAAGGAATTGACCGACTGCCTCGTGTTCCTTGCAGAGCCACAGCTATGGTATAACATCAGTCCGAAAATATCAGTAGGTACAGAGGTAGAGCTTTCCAACAACTTCATCTACCGCGCTACCGACGGCAACAACAAAGGCTTCTTCGTGAACCCGACATTAGCCGTGAAATTCAATCTTTAAACCAAGGCGGTCAGTTGACCGCCTTTTCTTTTTCTACAAAGCTTTTCTTTTCGTCTACCGGGACATGGCATCAGCCGTAGTGGCGTGATTTATCACGTTCCGCATCCACGTTGGGTCCATTTCGCGAGCTATTTGTTTCTCGGAGATTGCGGAACATGATAAATCACGCCCCTGGCTGATGCGCCTGTTTCCATTAAAGGATACGGAATGTGATGAATCGCGATGCTTGTCTTATTCTTGTTATGTAGTGAATTTCAATCCGACAAAGAATGTCCTTGGTCGTGTGGGACCGTAGAAATATCCTGCATCGCGAAATTCGCCCTTGTCGAGGTCTTTCTGGAAGCTGTTGAATATGTTCTGTATGCCGGTGTTGACCTGCATCTTTACGTGATCGTTGAGTACGAAGGTGTACTTCAACTTGAGGTTAAGGTCGAGAAATGCCGGCGAATGCTCCATACGGTCTTTCTTGATATAGCCTGCGAAATGTGGTACAATCATTTCACCCGTATATGTTCCGGTGAGTGCGAAGTCGAAGTGCTTCAGCGGAGCAGAGGTGAAGGTGAAATATCCGTAGTAGTCGGGTGTGCGTGTCATGCGGCGGGTTGTGAGTGGCTTTCCGTCAACCTCTGTCCATACCTCGTCTTGCGTGTATCGGCTTCGTTGCATGGTGAATCCCATTTGGAAAGAGACATCTGTGCCATGGGCAATCTTTGCATCGATATTTGCGCCGTATACCTTTGCGCCGGCACCGTTGCGCCGTTCCTTGATGACGAGCCCGTCGGCGTTCTTGCCTAACTCCTCAAGCACGAATACATTGTCCAGACGGGTGTAAAAGCCCTCGAGCAGCACGTTCGCCTGCCAGTGTCCGAGATATAAGTAATAGTCGGTCGACCCGCTGAAACTGTTGCTTCGCTCTTCCTTCAGTCCTTCGGCGAGCTTTATCTGCACACCTTGTCCTCCTACAACGTTTATGTGCAGGTCTTCGTCGTAGGCTTGCGGAGCGCGGAATCCCGGCGAGTAGGTAAGACGTGCCTGCAGGTTATCCGTCGGTTTGTAGAGTAGGTTGACGCGCGGACTGAAAATGAGTTTGTCGATGAGGTTGTGCTTGTCGAGGCGTGCGCCGGCAAGGAGCGTGAACTTGCTCATTTTCCATTCGTTCTGTACGAATGCGCTACCAATCTTCACCTTCTGACGCATATCGCGCTTATAGCCTGTCATGATATCATGCAGAGTGTTCTCCTGATACTCCAAACCTGCTGTGAATGATGAGGGTGCAAAGATGAACTTGTCTATTTGCGTGACGAGCGTTGCACCTCCTATCCATGTCAGGTCATCGGTCTTGCCGTATGCATTAGGGTCGCGCTGCGCGCCATAGTAACTGTCGCGGTCGATGTGTTGTGCAGAAGCAAAGAGCGAGAGTTTGTGCTTGTAGTCCTTCCAGAATAAATCGTATGTGATGCCGCCACTGTTGATATTGTGGCGCAGCTGCTCGGCGATGTCCGCTTCGTGTGGCTGAAAGTCGAACCTGTTTCCGCCACGGCGAAACTCGTTAGTGTTGTGATATTCAAGTCCGATGCGGCTGTTGAATGTAGGACGATAGTATGAACGGAATCCGAATGTGCTCATCCGCTTATGTACCATCTCGGAGAATCCGTCGCCGTCTCTGTCGTATGGGTTTTGGTTGTGATAGTTGCCGTAGAGTGCAATGCCATGGGTGTTGTTCTTCGATACCATTGACACATTCGCTCCTACATTCTGCTCCCATACCTGCGAGCCGATATTCGACATCGTCGACGACACCTCAAACGAGTCGTTCACAGGGTCTTTCGTTATTATGTTAATCGTACCGCCGACGGCGTTAGCACCAAACAGCGCCGAACCGCCACCGCGTACCACCTCAACACGTTCAATCATATTAGTAGGAATCTGCTCCAGACCGTACACCCCGCTCAGCGCACTTACCACCGGACGGCTGTTGATGAGAATCTGTGAGTAAGGTCCCTCCAGTCCGTTGATGCGCACCTGTGAGAAGCCACAGTTCTGACAGTTGTTCTCCACGCGCAGTCCAGACTGGTAGTTCAGAGTCTTTGCGAGGTCGACGGCATTCACAATGTCGAAGAGACGTTTTCCCATGACGTTCACCACAACAGGTGCATCTCTGCGCTTCGTCTCGCTCCTGTTGGCAGAAACCACCACCTCGTCGATCATCAAGTCCTCCCTCTCCAATTGGAAGTGGAGCACGGCAGTGTAATCATCAGACACCTTGACCTCTTTTGTCTCTGACTTATATCCGGTGAATGAAGCTGTCAGATGATAGGTGCCGGCATCAAGTCCCCTGAGTTCAAATTCACCATACTCGTTGGTCACTACTCCCTTACCGGTTTCCTTGATACGTATTGTTGCGTATGGTATGTTCACCTCTGTGCTCATTTCAACGACATGACCGGAAATCATGCCTCCCTCTCGAATAGGGTTGTTGGCAGTCGTTACCTGAATGCTGAAAAATATCAGCATCAACATAATGAAATATCTTCTCATAAATCTTTCTTTTATAATGTTATTGTTGTGTTTCATACCCATATTTGTGCATTGCATGTGTCGATATGTTCTTTGCTCTAAATTTTTTAATGTGCAAAGGTACGACCTTTTTATTTTACGTGCAATACTTATTTATAGGTAAGAAGTGGTGTGCTGTTTTAGATTATGTGATGACCTGTCCCCATGCATCAGCAAGAGCCTGCATGTCGGGGAACAAGATGTCAGCGCCTTCACGGAGCAGAATCTTGTCGGCAAGTGGTCCGGTGTTCACGGCGATAGTGTATGCTCCGGATGCGTGACCCGAGTGTACGCCAAGAGGAGCGTTCTCGATTATTATCGTCTCTTCAGGACGGAAGTCTCCGCACTTCGACATTCCTTTAATGTAAGGGTCGGGATGAGGTTTGCCACGCTCGACGTCGTATGCCGTAACGATGTGGTCGGGTGATATGAACTCGTGGAAGTCGTTGACGACACGTTCAATCAGCGGACGTTGGGCAGAGCCTGTGACAACACCGATTGTAAGTCCTTGTGCTTTTATCTTTCGCATTAGCGGAATTACCCCTGGTATGACGGGTGCTACCGGCAGAGTGGCGAACACACGGGCTTTCTCCTGATACATATCCATTGCTTTCTCCTCAGAGATGTCGTGCCCCGTCTGTTGGCGCACATAGTGGCGCACGGTGTCAACACCGCGTGCTCCCTCGGTGGCGTAGGCATCATCAGCAGTGAAACTGATACCGAATGATGCCATTGCCTGAACCCAGGCAATGGCATGATTCGGCATGGAGTCATATAGGACGCCGTCCATATCGAAGAGGCAGAGACGTCTCAATCCCAAGTCGTATCCTGCGAGGCGAAGAGAGTGAGACGCCATATTGTTATTTGACATTATTCTATATTTATCTCAAACATATATAAACCTCCTTTTACACCAGTAGAATAAAAAGGGTGGTCTATATCTGTTTGGGTTTAACTACGATTGGCAAGAGGGGATATATGATCTGTGTGTGATATCTTTTACTTCAGGCGAGCCTGGATAGCCTCATATTCCGCTTCGTAGCCAGGCTTGTTGAGAAGAGCAAACATATTCTTCTTGTAAGCTTCTACACCAGGCTGGTTGAATGGGTTGACCTCGAGTAGCAGTCCGGAGATACCACAAGCCTTCTCGAAGAAATAGATGAGTTGTCCGATGTTGTATTCGTCGAGTTTCTCGATGGTTATCTTCATGTTTGGTACGCCGCCGTCGACATGAGCAAGCATTGTGCCAAGCTCTGCCATCTTGTTGACAGTATCGATACGCTTGCCGGCGAGGAAGTTCAGTCCGTCAAGATTCTCCTCGTCAGAAGGAACATGCAGTTCTGTGTTAGGATTCTTTACAGAAACGACCGTCTCGAAGATGGTGCGCTCGCCGTCCTGAATCCACTGACCCATAGAGTGAAGGTCGGTAGTGAGGTCGACAGCAGCAGGGAAGATTCCTTTGCCGTCCTTACCCTCTGACTCGCCATAGAGTTGTTTCCACCACTCGCCGAGGTTGTGGAGCTTTGGATTATAGTTGGCAAGAATCTCTATCTTCTTACCGTTCTGGTATATTGCATTGCGGCAAGCAGCATACTGCGCTGCAGGGTTCTCTGCGAACGGCACGTCGAGAGCTGTAGCCTTCTCCATGTCCTGTGCGCCTTTGACGAGAGCGGCTATATCGAAACCTGCTACAGCGATAGGCAGCAGACCTACCGGTGTGAGTACAGAGAAACGTCCGCCTACATTGTCAGGTATGATGAATGACTTGTAACCTTCTTTGTCGGCAGTGGTGCGGGCAGCACCCTTCTCTGCGTCGGTGATAGCGACGATGACCTTACGGGCTGTGTCCTTGCCACGCTGGTCCTCACACATCTTCTTAAGAAGGCGGAAGGTGATGGCTGTCTCAGTGGTTGTACCTGACTTTGAGATATTGATCACTCCGAAGTTTACGTTCTTGAGATAGTCTGTGAGCTCACTGAGGTAGTCTTCGCCGATGTTGTTTCCTGCAAAGAGGATACGTGGGAAGTTGCTCTGCTGAAGCCAACCGAAAGAGTTGGACAGTGCGTCGATGACCATGCGTGCACCGAGGTATGAACCACCGATACCTGCTACTACCACCGCGTCGCAGTTGTCCTGAAGAATCTTTGCTGTTGCGTTTATTTCTGCGATGAACTCAGGAGTGATGCTTGTTGGGAGGTGCATCCATCCAAGATAATCATTACCTGCACAAGTGCCGTTCTCAAGAGCCTCCTGAGCGGCTTTAACCTTTGGCTCGAAAGCCTCTACAGCACCAGCATTGACAAACTGTGCTGCCTTTGTAATGTCTAATACCATTATTCTTTATTTGTTATCTGAAATTTTGAATCAATTCTTTTACCCTCAGTGCTGGTACGGCACCCTCATAGAGAATGTCGTATACCATTCTTATTATTGGGAATGAGAAGTTTTTGTACTCATCGAGTATTGCTGTGATACATTTCGCACCGTAATACCCCTCTGCTATCATTTCCATCTCTGTCTGTGCCGCCTTGATGCTGTAGCCTTTTCCTACCATCGTACCGAATATACGGTTGCGTGAGAAGTCAGAGTAGCCTGTGACAAGCAGGTCGCCTACATAAACCGAATTGGTGATGTTGCGGTCCTGCGAAGGACTGAGCAGGTTGAGTACGTCAGCCATCTCGCTTGCAGCATTCGCCATATACACCGCCTGGAGGTTGTCGCCGTAGCCAAGTCCGTTGTATATGCCTGCTCCAATAGCATAGATGTTCTTCAATACCGAGGCATACTCTATACCTTTAACATCAATTGATGTACGTACCTGAAGATAGTCTGACTGTATGACGTCAGCAAGTTGCTGAGCGCGAGTCTCGTCAGAACAGCCTACGGTGAGGAACGTGAGGCGGTTCATGGCAACTTCCTCTGCATGTGACGGACCCATTAGCACTGCAATCTGATTCTCCGGAATACCGAACTGAAAGTGGAAGTAGTCGGAGATAGCGAGATTCTCGTCGGGGATGATGCCTTTTGTTGCAGAGATGATGAACTTGTCGGTCATGCTCTCTGTAATTTTCTCCAAGTGTTGCTTGAAATAAGGTGAAGGCGTGACGAATATCAGCGTGTCGTAATCGCGGATTATCTCATTGATGTCAGATGAGAAGTGAATCTTATCGACATCGAAAGTCACCGACGTGAGATAAGCGGCGTTATGACCTGTTCGCTTTATCTCCTCGATACGGTCTTCGCGACGCATATACCAACCTATCTCGCCTTTTCTTTCGATTACGATCTTGGCGAGTGCTGTGGCCCAGGAACCACCGCCCATGATAGCAATGCGTCCACACCCCGACTTATTCCTTCGGAAGAGTCTTCTCAGCAGCCTTTTCAATCCATGCAGCAAATTCTTCAACTTTTGGATTATCATAATTGAGTTTGTATTTTTTGTTTACTCCGCAGACATCCTGCTGGAGTTTCTGTGCCTTAACTTCTTTGATGTCGCTGACGAGATAGTAGCCGGCTTTGTTGAATAACGGTACCCATTCCTCTGGTACACCGAGCGATGTCCATTCCGCTACTGATGAGCGTGGAGCTTTTTTCTCAGGTTTCATTTGTGGGAATAGCATCACCTCACCTATGGCAAACTTGCCTGTCAGGAGCATCACTAAACGGTCAATGCCGATTCCGATTCCGAATGTTGGCGGCATGCCATACTGTAGTGCGCGGAGGAAATCCTGATCGATGATCATTGCCTCGTCATCGCCCTTGTCAGCCAGGCGCATCTGCTCAATGAAGCGCTCTTCCTGATCAATAGGGTCGTTAAGCTCTGAGTAGGCATTTGCCAGCTCCTTGCCATTGACCATAAGCTCGAAGCGCTCGGTAAGACCGGGTTTAGAACGGTGCATCTTGGTGAGTGGAGACATCTCGACAGGGTAGTCGGTGATGAAGGTAGGCTGTATGAAGTCACCTTCGCATGTCTCGCCGAATATTTCGTCAATGAGTTTTCCCTTACCCATTGTCTCGTCTACTTCGATACCGAGTTTCATCGCTGTCTGCCGAATCTCGTCCTCTGTCATAGGGTAGAGGTCGTAGCCTGTCTTATCCTTGATAGCATCAAGAATTGGCAGACGGCGGAATGGAGCCTTGAACGAAATTGTCTTGCCGTCGATTTCTACTTCCGGCTTGCCGTTTACAGCAATACATATTTGCTCAAGCATATTCTCTGTGAAGGTCATTCCCCAGTTAAGATCCTTGTATGACACATATAGTTCCATACAGGTGAACTCGGGGTTGTGGGTTTTGTCCATTCCTTCATTGCGGAAGTTCTTGCCCATCTCGTAGACACCCTCAAAGCCGCCAACGATGAGACGTTTGAGGTAAAGCTCTGTGGCAATACGCATATACATGTCCTGATTAAGGGCGTTGAAGTGAGTGGTGAAGGGACGAGCCGAAGCACCACCTGCAATATTCTGCAGAATAGGAGTGTCGACCTCTGTGTAGCCGGAGCCATCGAGGATATTACGCATTGTGCGTACAATGGTGGCACGCTTTAAGAATGTGTCTTTCACACCGTCGTTGACGACGAGATCGACATAACGCTGACGGTAGCGCAATTCAGGATCGTCGAACTTGTCGTATGCGATACCGTCCTTGTACTTGACTATCGGGAGGGGTTTGAGCGACTTTGAAAGAAGTACAATCTCTTTTGCATGCACGCTTATTTCACCTGTCTTCGTACGGAATACATATCCCTTGACCCCAATAAAATCACCAATGTCTAATAACTTCTTGAAGACAATATTATAGAGATCCTTATTCTCGTCAGGACAGATTTCATCGCGCTGGACATATACCTGAACTCGTCCTTTAGAGTCTTGAAGCTCGGCAAATGCAGCCTTGCCCATGATACGCTGTCCCATCATACGGCCGGCGATTGTGACATTGCGGCTGTTCTCGGCTGTTGCTTTTCCTGGTATGTCATTACCTTCCTCATCCTTTTCGGCAGGGAGGTCTATAAATTGTTCACGGATATCGTCACTCCATGCGTTGACAGGAAACTCGTCGGCAGGATAAGGGTTAATGCCCATCTGACGAAGAGTTTCAAGACTCTCGCGACGACCAATCTCTTGTTCTGAAAGTTCTAAAATATTCATATAACGTTTTTCTGTATGCTCATTTATGAGACTGTTTGATTTTGTATTATTCCAAATGCAAAAGTAACGAATATTTTTCTAAAAACGATAGTTTTTTACATTCTTTATACGCGAAACTTCTTCATTCATTGATAAATTTATTATTTTTGCATTCCGAAAAGGAGCTATTTGAGAGGAATAAAAGGGACTCTGATTGCGCTGTCAGGAGTATCTTTATTTTTATATAATCAAAACGACAGGAAAATGTTTGTACCGGAATATGTAAACCAATGTCTTGATGGACTGTCTGATGTCCTTGGGATAACATACCATTCAACGGATGATCCTCATACTATTGAGGCTCGGCTGACGTGTAGTGAGAATAGTTCTCAACCTTGGGGATATCTCTCTGGCGGTGCCACGCTGGCTATGGCAGAGAACCTGGCAGGGGTAGGGTCGATGTGTATCTGCCCGGGCAAAATGATTTTCGGAATCAATGTCGCTGCTAATCACATGAGTTCTGTCCGTATAGGTCAGATGGTCGTAGCAACAGCCCGCATCACACGTCAGGGCGGCAGACTGCATCAGTGGCTTGTTGATGTGAAGAACGAAGCCGGAGAGATGGTGTCTGAAATAATGGTGACAAATTATATCAAAGACAAGTAATGAGCTTCGCCTATTATCGACTCCCTTATGGCGAGAAATACACGATTGTTCGTTCAGCGACTGCAGACAGGATTCTCCCTGCCTATGAAAATATAGGACTGTCGGAGGGCTTTGTCGTAGCTCCTTTCGTAAATACCAAAACCACACCGATAGTACTTATAAGTCCTGATGATGTGGAGGAAAAGCCTGTGCCTGATATAATGAAAGGTAACACCTCAAGATGCCGGAATTGTTCTGAGAGGAGGCACGTTACGGATGCTTATAGCAATGCGT
>CAJPPF010000009.1 GCA_905372445.1 uncultured Prevotella sp.
ATGAAGGTAATAACAAATCTAAGCAAATGCGGTCTAATGACCGATTCGGGATAAAACAAAAACCGGAGGCAGCAACCATCGCATATGATAGTTGCTGCCTCCGGTTTGCACGAAAGTAAAAAGTGGACTACTTGCTGAACTCTGCGTAAATCCTATCAGCAATAGCCTGCATCTCTTCAGCCGGAAGCTGCAGTTTAGGGTTGGCAAAGTTCATATCCTTCTCGCCCTGCATAGGAATGAGGTGAATATGGGCATGCGGCACTTCAAGACCGAGCACTGCCTCGCCTACCTTTATGCAAGGGAATGCTGCCTTGATAGCTATTGCCACCTTCTTGGCAAACTTCTGAAACTCCGCTATCTCGTCGTCGTCCATATCAAAGATATAGTCGACCTCACGACGTGGAATGACCAGCGTATGGCCCTTCACCAACGGGTTGATGTCGAGAAAAGCATAGAATTGCTCGTTTTCCGCGCACCTGTAGCTTGGTATTTCGCCTGCTGCAATCTTACTGAAAATAGTCATAACCTATCCTCCTTATTATTATTAAACCATTAGTCGATTGAGATATCATCGATTCTCAGGCATATTGTCGAGCCGTTAGGCAACTGTATAGATGCCTCGTCGCCAACCTTCTTGCCGAGCAGCCCGCGCGCAATCGGGGTATTGATAGAAATCTTGCCTGAACGAAGGTCTGCCTCGCTCTCGCTGACAATGGTGTAAGTCATCTTCGCACCCGTAGCGACATTTGTCATGCCGACGGTGGATAGAATCTGAACACTGTCAGCCGTCAGGCGTGAGGTGTCGATAATCTTTGCCGATGCAATCTCTTCCTGAAGCTTATGTATCTTTGATTCAAGATGTCCCTGAGCTTCTTTTGCTGCATCATACTCACTGTTCTCACTCAAGTCGCCCTTATCACGCGCCTCAGCAATAGCCGCTGATGCCTTTGGACGCTCGATAGCTTCCAATCGGTGAAGTTCTGCCACGAGTTTATCGTAGCCTTCCTGTGACATGTATCCCATACTTTATTTCTTTTTATTATTATACAATTTCATTTCATGTCGGCAACACGAGGGCTTGCCGTAGTAGTAATATACATAAAAAAGAAGAATCCCGGCTTTTACGCCAGAACTCCGCCCCTATTGTCAACATACAGTTTTGTGGCTGCGGTGCAAATATACTCAAAAAGATTGAAAGCACAAAGCTAAATATCAGAAATTTACAATTTAAGACGTTTTTTCTCTGAAATACGCAATAGTTTTTGTAACTTTGCAACGGAAACACAAACTTCTGTAGAAAATGATAAAGGAAATTACATCGACAATTAAGTATATCGGCGTTGATGATATTAATCTCGGTCTCTTTGAAAGCCAGTATGCGGTGCCTAATGGTATCTCATATAATTCATACGTAATCTTCGACGAGAAGGTGGCAATAATGGACACCGTCGACAGCAGAAGGGGCGACGAATGGAAGGAGAACCTGCACGAAGCGCTTGCCGGACGCACTCCTGATTACCTCATCATTCATCATATGGAGCCTGACCACAGCGCTCTCATAAAAGAACTGGTAGACCGATATCCGTCGATTACGCTTGTATGCTCAAGCAAGGCGGTCAGTATGCTAAGCAATTTCTTTGACGACACAGACCTCACAAAGAACACGCTGGTGGTGAAAGAGAAGGACACGCTCTGTCTCGGCGAGCACACACTGACATTCTTCGCGGCGCCTATGGTACACTGGCCGGAGGTAATGATAAGCTACGACAGCAAGGACAAGATTCTCTTCTCTGCCGATGCTTTCGGGAAGTTCGGTGTGCTGAGCATTGAGGACGACTGGGTGGACGAGGGACGACGATACTATATCAACATCTGTGGCAAGTATGGCAAGCAAGTGCAGAGCATGATGGGCAAGGTAGAAAGTCTCGACATAGAGAAGATATGTTCACTTCACGGTCCTGTGCTCGCTGGGAATATAGAATATTACTATAGCCTGTATGACACGTGGAGCAAGTATGAGGTAGAGACAGAGGGCGTGCTTGTAGCCTATGCGTCTATCCACGGCGGGACAAAAGCGGTGGCAGAATATGTGGCGGAGCAGTTGCGTAAGAAAAATACCGGCGAGGTTGCTATAATTGATCTGTGTCGCTGCGACATGGCAAAAGCCATTGAGTATGCTTTCAGATACTCCTCATGTATCTTCGCCGCGTCATCATACGACTCAAGTTTATTCCCCCCAATGTATGAGTTCATTCACAAACTGCAGCTCAAGAACTGGCAGAACCGCCGTGCGGCAATAATCGAGAATGGATCATGGGCACCTTCGGCAGGTCGTGTGATGCAGCTGGAGATAGAAAAAATGAAGTCTATTGAAATAGTAGAACCGCAGGTGACGATATGGAGCCGCATGAAAGAGGCTGACAAGGACGCGCTCAACGCGCTCATCGATGCCGTCATCAAGAAATAAAAACAATACGTATGAAAACAGGATGCAATCCCCAACAGTGGGGACATCCTATTTTTGTTCTTATAAGAATTTGAACAACAACTAAAACAAGAGAACAATTATGAATCAAGAAGATTTCTTTAGAATGGTCGACCAGGCAGAAGGTCATCGCACCCTCACTTTCCCTGCATTGATGCGAAAGGTATATATCTGGATGGCAATGGCTTTGGCTATAACGGGCGTCACTGCCTTCGGCGTGGCATCAAGCCCTAATCTGTTGGCGCTGATTTTCAGCAGTAAGCTGCTGTTCTTCGGCTTGATAATCGCCGAGTTGGCATTAGTCATCCTGCTCACGGCGCGCGCCTGCAGAAGTTGTCGCTGACTACGGCAACGCTCTTCTTCGTGCTTTTCGCAGTCATCAACGGTGTGACGCTGTCAAGCATTTTCGTCATCTACACCATGGCATCCATAGCACAGACATTCTTCATCTGCTCGGCGACCTTTGGCGTCATGGCAGTATATGGCTACACCACCAAGCGCGACCTGAGCAGCATGGGCAAGCTCCTGTTCATGGCACTGATAGGTCTCATCATCGCCACAGTGGTTAACATCTTTATGAGAAGCTCCGGACTGGACATGGCGATAAGCTATATCGGCGTGCTCGTCTTCGTCGGACTCACCGCATGGGACACTCAGAAGATAAAGCTCATGCTTGCCAATGCCGAGGATATGGGCGAAGGCGCGCAGAAGATTGCGCTCATCGGAGCACTGTCACTGTATCTCGACTTCATCAATCTCTTCATCTATCTGCTTAGAATCTTCGGACGGAGAGATTAACTCAAACAAGTCATTAAATTACATCTTATCCATTTCGTTCATAAGAAAGAACGCTAACGGAACACATAACGCGGTCAGACGACCCCTTTGTGATTAAGAATAACAATAAGCAAAAAAGAGAATGTGTCAAAAAAACAGGCACATTCTCTTTTTCTTTTCTTAATCCCTAATCGGTCCCGACAATCCGTAAGGCGTAAAACCAAAACGTTTGTCAATCGCAACGGCGTAGCAAAGGTTGGAGAAAATGACTTTCACCTTTTTTATATAAGAACGGTCGTCATGTTATTACGTGAAGACGGTGAAAGTCGAAAATATCAGGATTCCTCTCCTGCGGGATCGTCTTTAACGACGACGATCGATGTCTCGTAGAGCAGGTAGAGCGGAACGAAGACGAGCATAAGCGTGAAAGGATCGCCTGAAGGCGTGATGAATGCCGAGAGAACAAGCAGGATTATAATGGCGTGACGCTTGTAATCCTTAAGGAAGGATTTATGCAACAAACCTATATTACTCAGCAACCATGCCACGAGCGGCATCTCGAAGACAATGCCCATGACCGTGATTAACATGGTGAAATTATTGATGTATGACTGAAGGTTTATCTGATTTTCGATGTTCGGACTAAGTTGGTATTCTGCAAGAAAACGGAAACAGAACGGGAAAACCAGCAGATAGCCTATCGTGCAGCCGAGGTAGAACATGAATGTCCCGCCCAGGAATGCGCTGCGCACATGGCGTACCTCGTTGTCGAACAGTGCCGGACGGATGTACTTCCACATCTCATACACAAGAACGGGAAATGTCAGTACGGCGGCAAAAGCCATGGAGGTGTTGATGTGGGTCATGAACTGCGACGCGACATTGATGTTTATTATCTGCACGTTGAACCCTTCGGCGAAACTGATCACGCCGTGTGTCCACTCTGTGAGCAACCGATAGACGAAGAAGTCGTCGGACGTTGGTCCGAGCACAAAGCGGTCGAAGATGTGTGGCATCGCCCAAAGGAGGAGCACGAAGAATAGAAAAAAGACGCAGAGCACACGGAAAAGTGCCCAGCGTAATATCTCGAGATGGTCCCAAAAGGACATGTTGTCATCTTCGAGTGATTCTTTTGCTTGTTCTGACATTATTCATAGAAAGATGCCATAGCCGTCATTCGCTATGGCGGCTAAGGCATCTATATTAGGGAGTTATTACTTTACGAAATCGTTATCGAGCAGGTAGTTGATGCTCTGGCGCATTCCTTCGAGGATGTCGGGAGCTGCTGACTCCTCCATTTCAACCACGATCTCTTGTGTGCCGGCGGTATCGAGATTGTTGAAGATAGCGTCGAATCCCATCATGCCGCTCTGACCCAGTTCCTTGTGGTCCTTGATATGGAGCATGGTGAAACGTCCCGGATACTTCTTGAAGTATTCCACCGGACCTACGTTTCCAATCACTGCCCAGTAGACATCCATCTGGAAGAACACCTTTGCGGGGTCTGTGTTGCGGAGCATATAGTCGTACCACACCTGATCCTCCACCTTTTCAAACTCGTGCGCGTGGCTGTGGTAGCCGAACTTCATGCCTGCCTTGTTCACCATTTCGCCAACGGCATTCATATAGTTGCATATGACCTTTGCCTCTGCGAGTGTCTTTGGTCTGTTCACGTCGGGCATTACAATATACTTCATGCCGGCTTTCTTGTGTGCATCGATACACTGTCTCCACCATTTCAGGGCGTCGTTGAATTTGCCTGATGCAAGTTCCTTGTCGCTGAGGTTATGCCCTGCGTGGCTTGAGAGCACCTTCATGCCGGCTGCTTCGATGTCAGCCTTGTACTGCTCCGGTGTCACACCATAGAGTCTGCCGTCGTCGTAGCAGGCTGCTTCTGTTGATGTGTAGCCCATCTTTGCAAGCTTTGCAAGCACATCCTTGTGGTTTTTTGCATACTGCTCAGGGCTTCCGATGAGGTCGCGGACAGAGTACATCTGGAATGCAATCTCCGGCTGCTCGATGTCGATGCCGTCGGCATTGTCCATGTCCTTTATGCGGATATTGCGATACCACACATCGTCGCCGTGGTCCTGCAGACCGAAGTAACCTTTGTGCTCGGCGCCGCCACAGTTGTTGAGCAGCTCGAATGCAAGAGGCCACGCCTTCTCCGAGAACTTAGAAGCCTGAAGCATATCGGTCCACTGTGGTGTCCATAGGTGATACTCGAGCACCTTCTTACCGTTCTGGTAGTGGATGATAGTTCCTTTGTAGCATACTATCTTCGCTGTGTTCCACTCGCCGTAGGGTTTAGCATTCTGTGGTTTAGCAGGAATCATGTCATAGAGTGAAGCCGACTTACGGTTACCGTCAACGCCGAGCATTGCGTCAGGATGGTTCACGTTGTCAAGAATCTGATACTCCGGACAAGAGATGTAGATAGGCTCATAGCGGTCATTACCCTTGTCGTCCTTCGTTGTCACCTCCTGAGCGAGGTAGAAAATACCGGAGTTCGAGCCCTTGGCAACTTTCCATTCAAGCTCGACGGTGAAGTTCTTGAACTGATGAGCGAAGATGATATCGCCGCCCTCAGCACTCTGTCCCTCACCAGTGCCTGATCCATTTATTTTGATACATCCGTCGTCGATTGTCCAACGCTGTGGCACATAGTTCTTTCCGTAGCCGCGCCAACCTGTGAAATCCTTACCATTGAAAATGGTTGTATAACCCTTGCCGTCGGTCGGAAACTGGCTCATATCGACCTGCTTTGCCTGTACGACCTTATATGCAGGCACCTGGGCACTGACTGTGATAGTCATCATAAGGGCAGAAATTGCTAAAATAATCTTTTTCATTTGATGCTGTGTTTTTTGTAACGAAGAACAGGAATCCCTTGACACATCAGACATTCCCGTCTTCTATATACCTTGTTATTTATTCGGTAGTTCAGGCAGAGCGTAACCGTTCTTATAAACAGGCTTTATCAGTTCTGCTGCAAACTGACGTGCATCGACGGGATCAGTCCATGTCTTGTTGAATGTAGGGTGCCCATCGTGTATCTCGAAGCCGTCCTTTATCATTGAACTCACCTTCGCACCGGCTGGGATATTCGTGAACTTCATGTCCTTGCCGTCCCATGCCAGTTCCTGATTCAGTCCCTGCAGACGTATAGCGCACACACCCATTGCCACCATCTCGTTGAATGGTCCTGCCTCAGAGAAGTCGGAAGCGGTATTCACGCGCACCGCTGCGTTCTCGCGACAAGCGCGTATCCAGTCGCGCTGATGACTGAGCTCTACACGGCGTAGCGTCTTCGGAGCCTCCGGCTTACGGCCACTCACCAAGTAAGGACGGTCGCCGTAGCATCCGACAACCATTATATCCTTTGTGCCATAGAATATCGCTGCTCCACCTGAAATATTCAAATCAACTCCTTCAGGCAATCCTTCCGGACGTACCGGCTTCAATCCTCCGTCATACCATGTCACCTCAACCTCGGGCATTGCCACGCGTGGACGGTTGTCACGAGCCGGGAACACATATTTCACCACCTGTGCGTTAGGGCAAGACTCGCTCATCAAAGGCGTTGACGAGCCCTGAACACGGATAGGATACTGCAGGTCGAGACCCTTGAACACGGTGTGTAGTATATGACACGCCATATCTCCGAGCGCACCGGTGCCGAAGTCCCACCATCCACGGAAGTTCCAAGGAGTGTATATAGGGTTATATGGACGCATTGGAGCAGGACCGATGAAAGCTTTCCAATTGAGCGTCTGTGGCACTGCCGGTGTCTCTTTCGGGCGCTCCAGTCCCTGTGGCCATATCGGACGGTCGGTGAATGCCTCCACACGTCTGACCTCACCAATCTCACCATTCCAAATCCATTCGCATGCTATACGGTCGCCTTCGCTGCTTGCGCCCTGGTTGCCCATCTGTGTAGCGACATTTGCCTTTGCCGCAAGCTGGGTGAGGAGACGTGATTCGTAAACAGTGCGTGTCAGAGGTTTCTCGCAATATACGTGCTTGCCGGCTGCCAGAGCCTCCGCACAAATGATAGCGTGTGTATGGTCGGCAGTGGCACATATCACTGCGTCAGCCTGCTCCAGAAGCTCTGCAAACATCATCTTATAGTCATTATACATCTTACAGTTAGGATAGTAGCCCTTGTACTCGTCCATTACGCCCTTAGCGTAGTTCCAGTCAACGTCAGCCAGACCGATAACCTCTACATCGTCGTAAAGCTCCTTATCGTTCTTCTTACAGCATCCGTTGAGGACGGCATGACCACGCCCACCGATGCCTACACCGAGGATTTTCAGTTTTCCTGCCATGCCTTTTGGATTTTTCTTTGCGTTCTTCGCGAGAATCTCGCCTGGTGTCATTGCCATAGCAGCTGCTGCCGCCGTACCTGCCTTGAGGAAGGTTCTTCTTGACATTGTGCTCATAATCTGTTTGGGTTTTTAGTTTGAGATAAATATTGATTAATTGATTTTCTGCCTTTTAAGTATCAGGAATGAAAAAGATTCGAGGAAAACCCTCTGACATTCTTGAATGCGGAAAGATGATTTCTCTTTTAAAAGGTTTTTAATAAGTACTGTAGTTCTTGATAATTATATGGTCGGCGGGTTAGTCTTTCTTCTCCTCTTCTTTCTTCTCCGACTCAGCCTCAATCTGTTTTTCCACCTCGTTGATGCCGTCCTTGAAACTTCTCACTCCCTTGCCCAGACCTCTCATAAGTTCCGGTATCTTCTTTCCGCCAAAGAGCAACAGTACAACCAAGGCAATGATAATAATCTCGCCCGTGCCTAAGTTACCGATAAATAATAAGTTCTCCATAATAGTTATTTTGTTTTATGATTACTCTTTTTGTTTGTATATTCCTGCTTTGCCTTGTGCAGCAGTCCATAGCCGTCAGTCATGTTCGCCCGGCGCTCACGAATCTCAATGAGTTCCTCGTTGGTTCCTTTCACCGGCAAGTCGTTCTGCCGCGCATCATCGAGCATCTTCCATGCAAACTCCGAGGCGATGACCGAGTCGCGGAATGTCGGCAGCGCTATCGCCGACCGCTCACCTCTGATAACCGCTGCTACCGACTCATACAACACATCGATATTTTTCTCGCCATAAGTGCGCTCCACTGTCTCGGTCACTGTAACGCCATGCTTCTCGACGACAGCCGTCCTGAAGTCATGGTGCATACGGACGAAACCCTTAGAACCTATCAGTTCAATATATGAGTTGTGCGTCTGGTTCTTCGACAACTGTCCGTAGACGAAGCCCTGGGTGATGTCGAACACCACACCGTTAGCGAATGTGCCATGACACTGCAGCCACCACGGGTCTTTATAGTCCCACATTCTTATGGCTTGAGCGTGCCCTGTCTTATATTCGCTCTCTGCAAACCACCGCGCCACGTTGACATAGTGCATACCGCAATCGTGGAACGACGGACCTTCATACTCATGTCCTTCGCCTGGAGCAAGCCCCGGCGTCATGTGACAGACACGGATAATTGCCAGTTCGCCTATCTCGCCGCTCTCCACAAAACGCTTCATCTCGTTTGTGTACCAGGCATTATTAAGATATAGGTTCACCACTGCAACGATGTCGGCACTCTCAACCAACGCCACAGCCTCCCACTCGTCAGCGAGTTTGTAAGCCACAGGTTTCTCGGCAATGATATGCTTTCCTGCCTTGACAGCTTTTTTTATCTGTTCGAAACGCGCATCAGCCAGAGTACAGAGACTCACAGCTTCCACCGTCTCATCGTTGAATATTAAGTCCTCGTCAGTTGTATATATAGCATCAGGCACAAGTGCTTTTGCCTTATTCGCTTTGTTGGTATCTCTGTCGCAGATGTATGTCACCTCCCATTTCTCATTTCCAAGAAGTTCCTTAAGGTGCATCTGCCCCATTCTTCCAAATCCTATCAGTCCTATTTTTATAGGGGTCATTTGTTCAATCTTAGTAGTTTTTATCTTATTGCCATACCACGGCAAGATGTGGTATAGCGATTACAAAGTTAGCAAAAATATGGCAAACGACAAATTTTTAGATACATTTTTGCAACCGATGTAATCAATATTAATATAAAAAGAGCGTATTGTAACATTATTGATATTATATGTTTCAAATACATCACACATCGGTTTTGGATAATAAAAGACTTATAGAAAGTTTGTAAACTCACGTATCGTAAAGAAAAATCATTTTCGCGATTTTCAGTAAAATAGAAAAACAAAAGCACTGATTTGCCAAGTCCATATTGCATAAAGCTACATTTTTGAGAAGCGAGCAAATCTGAAAACAGCCTAATTCCGTTGTTTATTTCTCAAAAAGCGGTGGTTCTCGATGTTAAAAACGGCGGTTTCATCGGTAAGAAACGGTGGTTTTAGCTTCAAGAAACGGCACTTCTTGAAACTGATTCGTATTTTTGCCGAAATTAGAAAAGTCTATCACGTTGATTTTCAGCCCCTTTCGTATAATGTCAAAAACAAGCGTTTTTTGCCATCAAACGACAATTCGCCGGAAAATATCGGCTGTATGTATGGTCAGAACAGTCTTTTTGTTAAATTTATTCATAGCGTCAGTTCGGCATACCTTTTTCTCTGAAGAAGGATTTGTGTATCGCGGGCAATGGCGCCAGCCGTATGGGCGTGATTTATCACGTTCCGCCTCCTGTATGTATTCCTTTCATATCGTGGGCATGAATTATCGGAGAGGAACGTGATAATCCCAAAGCTCTAAGTTTGCAATATGAATTGCAATAAATAAAGAGATTGGGATTAAAGATGACGCATCCTCCCTTTCTTATTTATGTCGATACTGTCCTAACCATTTATCTATACGCTTACGAAAGGCTTTCGCTATAACGCTGAAATTGCCATACCGTAGGTTGAGCAGCAGTTCCTCAACGGAATACATCACCTTTATCCACGGATGTCTCCATGCGTTTCTGCGATAGACGGCATCCTTGAAAGGCTTATATTCCACGACCTGCTGTGGATGAACCAGCGGAAAATCAATCTCATAACGCCGCATAGTGAACTGTCGGCGCATACGGCGAGGCATGGTCTTGAGCGAACCTTGGAAGTGTGTGGAGTTGTCCGTAACACCTTTATTATTAATAAGGTTATATGTGGGCATAATGGCAAGACCGTCGTTCATGAGCATCGATGCCCAGAAAATCGTCTCGTAAAAGGCTATGCCTGATGCCTTATGGTCGTAGCACATCGACATAATGTCGCTGCGCAGGCGCTTACGCATTATCACACTCTCCATCTTGCGGCGCTTAGCCTCATCATCGAGCCATGTATAATGCTCATCCCACGTATCAATGACCCTCCTCCACGACGCCCATCCCCAGATAGAGAAGACCGAAGTGAAGAAATAGGACGGCACGTCACTGCCTTCGTCGTGTGGCAGAGATGCAGTCTCTTCGGCATTGAATCCGGCTATCATCCACACCCGTTCGTCGTTCTCGTATTTATCTAAGAGTTCTTTACAGAAAGGAAAGAAAGCCTGCGAAGGCACGTCGTCGTCCTCAAGGACAATACATTTGTCAGTCATGGAGAACGCCCACTTCTGCGACAAATATTCTGATGGGTCGCAGCCGAAGTTCTTTTCTTGATACATACGATGCACCTCACACTCCCAGTCGATATTCTCGTCGTCAGCAATCTGACGGCAGGCTTCTATGCCGGGCATATCGCGTTCGCCACGCGGACCGTCCTGATAGAGGAACAGGCGTGCAGGACGAGCCTTCTTCACTTCTTCGAATACCTCACGGAAATGCTCGGGGCGGTTGAAGAAAAGCATCAACACCGAGACATCATGCTTAAATGGATTCTTCATTACTGATAGGTTGTTTTTTCTTGTGAATACTTATATCCCAGGTCTTCACGAGGTCTTCCTGCGCAAAGAGCCACGGCAGATAACGTTTGCAGAGACATATTATCGGCACCTGCACGCAGGCAAGCAGCACAAGTTCCTCAAGCGCACAGTAGCCATGGAAGCCATGGAACAGCATACGATTCCACGATTTAGGGAAGAGATAGACGATAGGATAATGTGTAATGAGCACAATGATGCTGTAGCGCCCGAGGTATGAGATAACGGGAAGGCGGTGCAGAAGTTTTGCAAGCGTCAGAATAGCGTATATGCCAACCGCTCCACCAAGATACAAAGCCCACGCCGGAACACTGTAAACGTTGTTGACATATAATATCGCCACCTTTCCGTTAAACATCACAAGACCGTATAGAAGAAATATGGCAATGGCAATGAACACCCATTCATATTTCCTTACACGGCGTGTGAGGAAGTTGGTGTGATTCCTTACGGCATAACCTGCCACGAAGAACGGCATCGCCGTGAGTGCCGAACGGACATGGAGAACATGAATATAGTTCCCGCCGGCGTTATAGCCAATCACTCCAAGACAGACAACGCACAGGTAGATGAGTGGCTTACGTCTGCGACAGAGATGCCGGACGAGATAAAACAGATTGTTCATCAGGAACAGACACCACAGAAACCATACGGGTACAAACGGGTATAGGTTCTGCCATGTGCGCTGTGCGGGGAGCTTGTCAGTCCACACAAGGCTGTAGACGATGCCAATCAGTCCGAAGAACACGAACGGCACGAGCAGCTTGTTTGTCTTGCGACGGAGGAAATCAAAATACCCGCTGTATGTCTTGAAGAACAGTCCTGACAGAAAGAAGTAGAGTGGCATGCGGAAATACGTCGCCATATACAGCATCTCGTTGCGGTCGGTGAAACCGCGGTTGCTGTATAACTCTTTTATATGCCACCACATAACCAGCAGGATACAGAATCCCTTTGCGAGGTCAATCCAATCTATACGGGGCTTTTCAGTGGTTATTTCTTTCATTGTGTTCGTTATTCTCTTATTAGTTCAGGCATGATGAAGACCGCGTGAATCTTCCGTTTCTCAGGCGGCGGAACGTCCATATAATTGCGATATAGGTCGCTCAGATAGGCATCGACATTCTTCGGAGCAGGAAATGTCCTGCCCTCAAAATTGACCGTTCCCAAGGGCCACGTCTCGTCATTGCGGTGCATGATGCCGTAGCCGTTATTGATAGGGATGTTACTGTAATGACTTACGTGTGGTCGTGTCGCTAACGCGAGCTTCCAGAGAAGGTTGCAAACGGCATACTTAGCGCCAAACCAGAACAGTTCGGCTGCAGAACGCCATGAGTAGTAATGGCTGTGATGCAGGATTGAATAGGATGTGGAGATACCGCGCACCACCTTCTTGACGAACTTACGCGACACACAAGGGTAGTCGATGAACGGGAAGATGTCGACATACAGTCCCTTGTGATAATCGGCACTGAAGTCGTCGCTTGCCTCCACATAGAATGAATTTGTGTCGCGCACCTTTACAATCGGTTCTTTCGTCGGTTCGTTCTGTGGTGTCTGCAGGAACAGATGCTCCGGCAGCTGCTTCTGTGCGACCTCTATGAAACGCTCGAGATCATCCTTCCTCATGGCTATGTCGATATCGTCATCCCACGGAATGAACCCACCGTGGCGCACAGCACCGAGGAGCGTTCCGCCGTCGAGCCAGTATTCTATGCCGTTCGCCTTACACACACGGTCTATCACTTCGAGGATTGCAAGTTGTTTCAATTGACATTCACGAAGATGTGCCTGCTTGTATTGTTCGAGTTTATCCATTGCCAGATATCTTTATTCACTTCATTTCATCGTTTCACATCAATCACCTCGCCGTTGTATTTGCCCGTCAGCGTGTTGACAGAAGCTATCGCCACGAAGCGAGGGTCTAAGAGTGTCCCTTCAGGTTCTATGCCGAATGCCTGCTCTCGCATAGGTGTCTTTGTGCGCTCAGGGTTTATACAATTGACTCGTATGCCCTGCGCGAACCATTCCTCTGCCAGCGCCTGGCAGATATTTACGATTGCCGCCTTAGTAGAAGAATAAATGCTGTACATCATACGACCACGCGTGTAACTGCTGCTCGTGAAGAAAAGCAGCGAACCTTTGCTCCGGCGGAGATACTCATAAGACTCTTTTGCAACAATCACCACACCCTTATAATTGACATCAAGGCTCTGCCATACTTTCTCATACGACATGGCATATAGAGGCTGCTTTATGAGTATGCCGGCTGTATTCACCACGTAGTCGATATTTCCGCAGTCGCGTGCAACGGAGGCAAGCGCCTCTCTCACCTGTTCAACATTGCTCACATCGACGCCATTCTTTGAGCGACTGAACGAATAGACCTTCGCCCCAAGCCCCTCGGCAAGGCGTACTATCTCCTCGCCGATGCCGTAGCTTCCGCCGAAGACCACTATCACCTTGCCAGGCATCAGCTGGCGAGCCACATCGGTAACTTCGCGAGAGTCGGCATTGCTCTGCTTAAGCTGGAAGAGTTTATCAAGCAGGAACAGGTCTTCCATGTAGGTTATCTTCATGTTGAACACCTCTCCCTGCACCACCTTCACGGGAATCTCGGGCATATAACGGCGCACTACGCCACAGTCATCGGTAGTGGCGAACATTGGGTCGCTCAGCGCACGACGGTATGCCTCATTGATAATACCACGCTTGAAGCACTGCGGTGTCTGACCATTACGCAGTTCTGCACGCGGAGGGATATTACTTATACAGTCGTCGCCGTCAACTTGTATTATAGTATCGGTGGCTTTTATTGCCACATCAACAGCCTCGTAGGTGTCAAGCGCCGTAATACAGTCGTCGATGATACGGTCGTTGACTAACGGACGTACAGCATCATGGAATATAAGATTATCCTCATCGTCGGTGTAAGCAGCAATGGCTGAGAGCGAGGAATGATAGCGTTCCTTACCGCCACAGAGCACTTTATTTACTTTCCGGTAGTGATTGTCGACAATAATCTGTTCGATCTGAGGTATGTAATCCTCACGACTGACGATAGCAATCTCGTCGATATGCTCATTATTCTCAAAGACATCAATGGTATGCTCTATGAGTTTCTTTCCTGCAACCTTAAGGAATTGTTTCGGTAGTTCGCTGCCAAGACGGTTTCCGCTGCCTCCTGCAAGGATCACTGCTATATTCATATATCTCCAATAAAAACGTTTGTTCTATTTTACTTTCATCACTAACTTTGTGCCACCGACCTCTCTCTGAGCACTCTCTCCGCAAATGCGAGGTCTTCCGGATAGGTTATCTTTATGTTTGTCTGTTCGCCGTCGACGACACAGATAGGCGTCTCCGGCAGGTACTTGTACACTATGCTGCAGTCGTCGGTAGGGAAAAATGACTTATCCTGCAATGCCCGTTCGAAGGCACGCGATATCGTTCCACGGCGGAAACACTGCGGTGTCTGCACATTTCTCAGCAGTCGTCGCTCCGGAATACGGCTTATGGAGCCGTTCTCCGACAGTTCTATTATAGTATCTGTCGCAGGTACTGCCACATCAACAGCCTCATAGCTGTCTAATGCCTTTATGCAGTCAGTGATTGTGCGCTCCGTAATCAACGGTCTGACACCGTCGTGGATGAGCAGACGGTCGTCGTCGTCAGTACATGCTTCTATCGCCGCAAGCGACGAGTGATAGCGTTCCTTGCCTCCATGAAGGACACGACGGAGCTTCCTATAACCGTTTTTCTCGGCAAGCGACAACATTTCATCCACGAAATCGGCACGGCTGACGAGCACTATCTCGTCGATAAGCCGATGACGCTCGAACGCCTCAATCGTATGCTCGATAATCATCTTCCCCGCAATAACGAGAAATTGCTTCGGCATATCTGCCCCGAACCGGCTGCCATTGCCACCGGCAAGTATCACTGCTACATTCTTCATTTCCTTATCTTACTTAGTACGAACTGTTCACACTCTTTGAGAATCTGCACTCTCGCCACTTTCATCACTGCATAGTAAAGCACTACGGCGAGAACGATACGGCTCAATAGTAGCAGCCATAGGTTTGTTATCGTCTGCGTGGCAATGCCCGTCAGTGTCATCACCGCGGCGGCGGCAAGTGCAAAGGGGACAATGTCCTTTAGGAAAGACAGGACGTTATATCCCGTGAGACGCCAGACGAAGAAATGCCAGACGAACAGCCATGCGGCATTAAGCAATACGTAAGCGACGACCATTGTGCTGACACCATAGGGATAGATGACCACCATGATGAGAATCTGAGCCAGTCCGAGACACAGAGTACACCAGAGATAGAGGTCGGATTTCCCTTTTGATATGATGAGATTGCTCAGCAATGTGGAAAGCGGAATGACTGCGCCACTGATGCAAAGCAACTGAATCAGGCGCGCACTCTCAAGCCATTTCTCTGTTATGGCGAGCACGATAAACTCCTTTGCCACCAGACCGAATCCCAACAACAGGGGGAACGAGATGAATGCCGTGAAGCGCATCATCTTACGGAGGGCATTAAGCTGGCGTCCGCCGTCAGCATTTAAGTCGACAAGAACGGGCTGTGCCACTTGATTGACCATGTTCTGAACGAGCGAGAAGCATTTGAAATTCCACTGATACGCCTGGTTGTAAACTCCTGCCTGGGTCTTTCCGAAATAACGTCCGAGCAGGATGTTAAGCACCTGATTATTTATAATTGTCGTTATTGACGTAGCCAGAATCTTAAATGAGAAACGGAACATCCGTCGAACTGGTCCGAAAGTTATGCCGCTGACGGTCGGTCGCCACTGACTGTAATGCCACACGAGTACAGTGTTAATAAAGACATAAACCAGTCCTTGAGTAGCCAGACTCCAGTAGCCGAAGCCCGCAAACGCCATCAGAGCGCCAATGATACTCGACATAAGCACCGCCGTCATTGCAGCCTTTGCCTGCTGCTTGGCACGAAGATTCTTGAACAGCCACGCGTTCTGTGCCGTTCCCCACGACGCAATGACCACACTTAGGAAAGCATAACGACAAAGCGGTATGAGCTCCGGCTCGTCATAATAGGAAGCAATGAGCGGCGCGACAAGGAATAATATAAGGTAGAGCACTGCACCGGCAATGATATTAAACCAGAACACGGAGTTATAGTCCTTATGCTCCGGATGCTCAAGATTGGCAAGGGCTGTCTTGAAACCGCTATCCTGCAGTGCTGTGGCAACGAGCGAAAACACTCCTATCATAGCCACCATTCCGTAGTCATCCTGCGATAGCAGCCGTCCGAGAATGATACCGAACACTATGCCGATGAACTGCTGGACGAGATTGTTCATCCCTCCCCAAAAAAGTCCCTTGCTCGCCCGTTCCTTTAATGATTCCGTATTATCTTCCATGCCTGACATTTACGTAATTAACATATCCGCCACAAGCGGTCATTTACGTCTTAATCAGAATATTCATAGGCAGAATTACAATAAACTGCAACTATATACATTCAACCTGCAAATATAACAAAAATTTTATTCTTTATGGCATACCCTTTGTTTTTTATTTATCTTTGCAGACATGAAAGTATATTTCTATCATACTCAGGACATTCAGATGATACTCCAGCGTCTTGAACGGGACGAGTTTCCACCGCATTTCCTATATGGCGCAACAAAGCTGAAAGACCATGGCATCGACGTAGTGTGGCACAAGTCGCACCTTGGACTGCCACGCTGGAAAATGATTCTCTACAACGCATGGAAGATTCTCACATGCCGTGAGCATTTCGATGCTGTCTACGCCACCCATTACCGCGGACTGGAACTCATCGTTCTGCTCCGTGCCTTAGGACTGTTCCGTAAGCCGATCATCATCTGGCACCACCAACCTATCATCACCCCGAAGGCGTTATGGCGCGAATGGCTTGGGCGACTGTTCTACAGGGGTTTCGACCACATGTTCTTCTTCTCACAGAAACTCATCAAAGACTCTCTGCAATCGCGTAAGGCACGCCCCGAACGAATGCACTTAGGGCATTGGGGCATGGACCCCGACAAAGAGCCGACACAGGTAAACAACGCCCTGTTCATATCGTCAGGCAAGGAGATGCGCGACATGCCGACACTGATAAAAGCCTTCAACGCCACCGGCGCACGGCTCGACATATACATAAACAAACAGAACGGCGACGTGCATTATGCCGACATATTCGACGGAATGGAGATTGGCGACAACATCACAGTGAACTGGATGACGCGCCTCATGCCGCACGAGATTCAGCAAAAGGTGCGCAATGCGGCATGTGTGGTTATATGCTGTCAGGCGACGAAATACACTGTAGGGCTCACTACTGTAGTAGAGGCGCTTGCTCTTGGCAAACCGATGATATGCAGCCGTAACCCGCAGATCCCCGTCGACATAGACAAGGAAGGGTGCGGCATAACGGTGGATTATTATGATGTGGAGGGCTGGAAGAATGCCATCACATATATAATTGAACATCCCGAGGAGGCACAGACGATGGGACAGAGAGGATTGGATCTGGCTCGTACCACGTATAACGACACCCGCTGTGCCAGCGAGGCAGCCGAAGTGATAAAAACAGCTGTCACTGTTAAAAATATTGAAAAACAATAATAAATTTTGTTTTTCATTTGTTTATTGCCGTAAAACGATATATATTTGCGATAAAAAAAGTAATTTGATGTATGATTATCGTAAATGTTGATGTAATGATGGCAAGGCGGAAGATGTCGTCGACGGAGCTTGCTGAGAAGATAGGCATCACGCCTGCGAACCTGTCGATACTGAAGACGGGCAAGGCGAAAGCGGTGAGATTCACAACGCTCGACGCTCTGTGCCGTGTATTGGAATGCACACCAGGTGATATTCTTGAATATAAATAACAAATGAATAATGTCATGGAAGAATTAATCAATAGCTTTAATACCCTCGAGCCCATGCAGCAAATGTTCTGGGGCTGCGCAGGAATCGCCACGTTGCTGTTTCTCATTCAGTTCTTACTTACCCTCTTAGGCATGGACCACACCGATATGGATGTTGATTTCGACGGTAGTAACACCATGGACCTCGGCAATGGGCTTAACATTTTCTCGATGAAGAACCTTGTTAACTTCATTATGGGTTTCGGCTGGGCAGGCGTCTGCCTGAAGGACGTCATCAGGAGTCCGTTCCTGCTCGTGTCAGTAGCATTTCTGGTCGGCTTGTCTTTTGTGGCAATGTTCGTGTTTCTCTACATGAAGACACGCAGATTAGAGACAAACGGAGCGTTCAACATCAACGACTGCCTCGGTCGCACGGCTCAAGTTTACCTGCGCATCCCTGCAGGAGGACAAGGTAAGGGCAAGATCCAGATAAGCCTCAACGGTTCGGTTCAGGAGTTCGACGCCATAACGGAAGAAGACGACATACCGTCGGGCATCACCGTGAAAATCACGGAAGTGATGGAAGGCGAGATTCTAAAGGTGGTGAACGTACAGAACAACTTAGTCATTTAAGAAAGGCAAAACAACAATACAACCTACAGTATTGATTATCTTACGTGTTTCAATAACCGCGATGGTCATGGCTGTAATATTCCTCTTAACCCGAATATTTAATTTCTAAATTAATAAATTATGCCAAGTATCTATCTTTTAGCAATCGCCATAGCTGTTGCGATTGTACTATTCATCTCAATCGTGAACCGATACAGACGTTGTCCTTCAGACAAGATTCTCGTTGTCTACGGTACAACGGGAAACAAAGGCTCTGCAAAATGTATTCATGGAGGTGGCACCTTCGTGTGGCCTATCATTCAGGACTATGCTTACCTGAGCCTCACCCCTATCAGCATCGATGCCAACCTGACGAATGCTCTCTCCGGGCAGAATATCCGAGTCGACGTCCCAAGCCGTTTCACCGTGGGCATCTCTACCGATCCTGAGTACATGCCTGCTGCCGCAGAACGCCTGCTCGGACTGTCAGCAGTGCAGATTCAGGAACTCGCACGCGACATTCTTTTCGGTCAGTTGCGTCTTGTCATCGCCACGATGTCGATTGAGGAACTCAACAACGACCGTGATAAGTTCCTTGCAGCGATATCGGCAAACGTCGAGGTCGAACTGAAGAAAATCGGTCTGCGCCTCATCAATGTGAATGTGACCGATATCAATGACGAGTCAGGATATATCGAGGCTCTCGGTCGCGAAGCTGCCGCAAAGGCTATAAACGAGGCAAAGGTGCGCGTGGCTGAACAGGAGAAAATCGGTGAAATCGGTAAGGCAGAAGCAAACAAGGAGACACGTGTACGTACTGCCGAGGCTAACGCTTTGGCTATAAAGGGTGAGAACGAGGCAAAGGTACAGATTGCCAACTCCGACTCCGAGCGTCGCGAACGTGAAGCAGAGGCACAGCGTAAGGCTGTAGCTGCCGAGAAGGTGGCACAGGCAAAGGCTCTCGAGGAGGCTTACTCGGCTGAAAAAATGGCAGAGGAAGCACGTGCCGACCGTGAGCGTGCCACACAGTTGGTAAACGTCATCGTAGCTCAGGAAATAGAAAAGAAGCGTAAGATTATCGAGGCGGAGGCAGAGGCAGAGAAGATTCGCGTTAATGCGAAGGGTGAGGCTGACGCCGTATATGCGAAAATGGAGGCAGAGGCACGCGGTCTCTTCGAGATTCTGAACAAGCAGTCACAGGGTTACGACAAGATGATTCAGGCTGCAGGAGGCGATGCAAACAGTGCTTATCTGCTGTTGCTGCTTGAGAAACTGCCTGAACTCGTGAAGACTCAAGTGGAGGCTATCAAGGGAATCAATATCGATAAGGTGACTGTCTGGGACAGCGGAAACTCTGTCGACGGAAAGGGTTCTACTGCAAACTTCGTATCCGGACTGATGAAGTCGGTGCCTCCATTGCAGGAACTCTTCGATCAGGCTGGGCTTGCTCTGCCTGCATACCTTGCAGCAAAGAAAGAAGAGAAGGATGCAGAGAACAAAGATACAGCAGCTCAAGAGACTGAAAATTAATAAACTGTTCATTCGCCCGGACCGGAATCGGTCTGGGCGAATGTTGTTTTTAAACCTCAATGCAGTCATTAGAGTCCCTGGCTGATTTTGTTAGATTGTTGAGCAGATGTACTGATGTTTCACCGAAGGCATAGCTCGCTATGGCGAGATGTAATGGCAGCGCAGATGTCGGCAAGCGGACGAAAGCAGTAAGGAAGCATGACGGTAATTACAAATCTAAGCAAATGCAGTCTAATGACCGTTTCGGGTTAAAATATAAAATGTAAAGAAATACTACAATAAAAAGCGTCTCTGAAAATTAACGTTCTACGAAAGAAAAAGGCGGTTGTTATGTCCATAAATCCACTCCGCAACCGACAGGTGAACAGAAAAAGGCGGAATGATATGCTCATTGCTATGGAATGAACTCCTGAAAACAGCGGTTCTTGACGATAAAAACGTCCTTTTTTGAACCTAAAAGCACCGTTTTTACACGTTCAAAACAAGGTTTTAAAAGGCAAGAAAAGCATAACGCATTGATTATCAAAGAAATAAGAAAATCTTCATTTTTGCCGTATTTCTGAGCAAAGCAAGCATTGCTGACCTACAAGCAAATCCTGCGAAGACCTTTGTAAAGAATATTTCTCCACATACACAGACAAGAAATAATGAAAAGAACAATCCTCTACACTCTATTATTTTTCATTTTCGCACCTCTCGCCACAGCCTCGGGAATAGCATTCGCAAGTCCCGGGACACAAGGGCGGGTGATGTATAAGGCCACAACTCGCGTGGGTGTGTCATATGCCAAGGACCCTCACGTGGTGAAATTCAAGGGACGCTATCTGATGTACTACTCAATACCACCGAGCCACAGTAACGGCATGGAGAGATGGAGCATCGGTATTGCCAAGAGCAAAGACCTTATTCACTGGATGCGTGCTGGCGAGATAACACCCCGGAAAGACTTGGAATATGAGAGGAAAGGGATGTGCGCTCCGTGTGCGATAGTAAAGGACGGACGCGTTCATCTGTTCTATCAGACCTACGGCAACCGCGAGCGCGATGCTATCTGCCATGCGGTGTCAAAGGACGGACTGCATTTCAAACGCGACACGACGAATCCTATATTCCATCCACAGCCCGCCGACTGGACTTGCGGACGTGCAATTGACGCCGAGGTGGCACTGTTCAAAGGCAAATATTATCTATATTATGCCACTCGTGACCCTGAATTTAAAACCCAGAAGATAGGCGTTGCTGTGGCAGAAGCCGACACGGATTTCTCGCGTGGTGAATGGAGAGAGCCGACAGAGAAGAGCATTCTCTACCCTATTCTGCCTTGGGAGAAAGCGTGCATCGAGGCACCTTCGGTAATTGTAAGAGACTCGATGATGTATATGTTCTACGCCGGAGGCTACAACAACAAACCCCAGCAGATTGGTTTAGCTACAAGCAAAGACGGAATAAACTTCGAGCGCATAGGACCGGAACCTTTCAAGCAGAATGGACGAGAGGGCAAATGGAACGCTTCGGAGTCGGGACATCCGCACGTATTCCGCAACAGCGACGGCAAGACATATCTCTTCTTTCAAGAAAACAACGACGACGGCAAGACATGGCTGATAAGTCAGGAGGAGATCGCTTGGAAGAAAACAAGACAAGGACGCAGCTTTCCTTATCTCAACAGTGAGCGCGAGAGATTCAATAAGAGCAGAAAAATATTCGAGGACTACGACGAGCTACCTCATTATGCCGGCGAGCCAGACAAGAAACTCGGGGATTTTATCAAAGAGAACATACATTTTCCTGAGAGCCAGACCAATGCTCATGGAAGGGTTATCGTGAGTTTCCTTGTCGACATCGACGGCAACACAAGCGACTTCAAGATATCAAAAGGTATCAATCCGGAACTTGATGCAGAGGCACTGCGCGTCGCAAGACTCATAAAGATGCGCCGTGGATATAACCAATGGACGACTGTCAAATACTCCGTGGTAGTGGATTTCAAAGCCAGATAACAATATAAACAACAGGAAAAATGATTCTAGACAAAATAGAAAACCTCCGCCTTTACGCAGGTGTGAACCCTTATATTAATAAGGTGGCTGACTTTCTCGACAGCCACGACCTCTACGAGATGCCCGCAGGAAGGGTGTATATCGATGGCGACGGCTGCTTCGCCAATTTCGACACGGCACACGGCAAGACTGCCGACGACGCCGTCATAGAGACGCATAACAGAATGATAGACATACAGATAGTTCTCGACAACGAGGAACAGATTGGCTACACACCACGTGCAGCCTTGCCTCCGGCAGACTATGACGAAAAGCACGACATCAGCTTCTACCCGACGGCAGAAAAGCGCGACTACATGACACTCCGCAAGAACGAATTCCTGATGTTCCTCCCAACCGACGGACACGCACCATGTATCACGGAGAAGAAAGAATATAGAAAAGTCATTTTCAAACTCAAATCGTAAGTGCAACAACCGTTTTCCACACTCCGAGACGAATATTTCCGACCTGCATGAAAAATGCAAAAACAGTAAATAATGCTTGATACGTATAGTTAAAGATTCGTAAATCAGTTAAATATTTTTAATTCTGCGGGTTTTCATCATGCATCGCGAATGGTGTTTCTTACAAAAACACTAATTTTGCACAAGATTTGAAAATCGACGGGGAAGGCTTAGAGCCCCGGGGATTGTGCTGCGCCACAGGACTTTCAGACTAACTTTGTCCTGCAGCCGTGCGTGTTAATAGCTGTGTTTCTGGCCGAATGCAGCGGTTAGTGAATCGCCGTCCGAAGATATGGTGCATCTGCCACCGCAAGCCTTATATAATAATAAGGTGGAGGATATGGTAGGGCATCTATTGAAAGTATTATGTTTTTTAGTAGTAAATGAATGTCGGTCGGGCGTGAGCAAGGCTGAACATTCACAAAAAGAAAAAGTTAAAAGAATGAACACTTTAAGTTACAAGACAATTTCCATTAACAAGGAAACTGCAAAGAAGGAGTGGGTCGTTATTGATGCAACGGATCAGGTTGTAGGTCGTCTCGCTTCAAAGGTAGCAAAGTTGCTCCGCGGAAAGTACAAGCCAACTTTCACTCCACACGTGGACTGCGGTGACAACGTTATTATCATCAATGCCAAGAAGGTTGTCTTCACCGGTAAGAAAGAGACAGACAAGCTTTACACTCGTTACACCGGTTATCCGGGCGGACAGCGTTTCAACACTCCCGCAGAGCTTCGCACTCGCAAGGACGGTATGGACAAGATCCTGCGTCACGCTGTTAAAGGTATGCTTCCAAAGGGAATCCTTGGTCGTCACCTGCTGAAAAACCTTTATATTTATGACGGCACAGAGCACAAGCAGGAGGCTCAGAAGCCAAAGGCAATTGATATTAACCAGTACAAATAAACCGAAGTCAAGATGGAAGTAATAAACGCAATTGGTCGCCGCAAGAGCGCAGTAGCTCGAGTATACCTCACAGAAGGTACAGGCAAGATCACTATCAACAAGGTAGAACTCACAAAGTATTTCCCATCAGCTATCCTCCAGTACGTTGTAAAGCAGCCGCTGACAACACTCGGCGTAGAGGGTAAGTATGATATAAAGGCAAATCTCGACGGTGGTGGTTTCACTGGTCAGAGCCAGGCTCTACGTTTGGCTATAGCACGCGCACTCGTCAAGGTGAACGCTGACGACAAGAAAGCACTCAAGACACAGGGCTTCCTCACACGCGACTCTCGTGTTGTTGAGCGTAAGAAGCCAGGTCAGCCAGGTGCACGTCGTCGTTTCCAGTTCTCAAAGCGTTAATCTTTGGAACCGGAAAGCCGGGAAAGATAGAGCGAGTAAGAGATATACACGACAAAAAAAGACTATTTATTCCGGCGGCTTAAGTTTAGTATCTAAACCAGAGAGATCCCTCGGGCTACTCACTGGCTGATTCTAACAAAAAGAATTAAAAAAGAAAGTAAACAACAAAACAAAAAAAAAATTATGTCAAGAACAAATTTTGACCAGTTACTCAAGGCAGGTGCTCACTTCGGACACCTCAGCCGCAAGTGGAATCCTGCAATGGCTCCTTACATCTTTATGGAGCGTAACGGTATTCATATCATCGATCTGAACAAGACCGTAGCTAAGGTTGACGAAGCTGCAGAGGCAATGAAGCAGATCGCAAAGTCAGGCAAGAAGATTCTATTCGTCGCTACTAAAAAACAAGCTAAGGAAATTGTTGCCGAGAAGGCAGCAAGCGTTAACATGCCATACGTTAACGAACGTTGGGCTGGCGGTATGCTCACCAACTTCCCTACAATACGTAAGGCTGTTAAGAAAATGACGACTATCGACAAGCTGATGACTGATGGTACATTCTCAAACCTCAACAAGCGTGAGCTACTGCAGGTGACACGCCAGCGTGCAAAGCTTGAGAAGAACCTCGGCTCTATAGCTGACCTGACCCGCCTTCCTTCAGCAATCTTCGTTGTTGACGTTATGAAGGAGCAGATTGCAGTAAAGGAAGCTAACCGTCTCGGTATTCCTGTATTCGCAATGGTTGATACCAACTCTGATCCACGCGGTGTAGACTTCCTCATCCCAGCTAACGACGATGCTAAGGATTCTATCGATGCAATCATTTCTGCATGCTGCCAGGCAATCGCAGAAGGTCTCGAAGAACGAAAGGTAGAGAAGGCAGATGAGAAGGCAGCAGCAGAGCAAGCTGAAGAAGCAACAGAAGCGAAGCCAAAGCGCACACGCCGTGCTCGCAAGGAAGACGCAGAAGAAGAGACAGCTGAATAATCCGACTTAAACATAGAGAAGAGTGGCGTGCGGAGCAATTCGCCTGACACTCTTCTCCTTTAAAAGGCAAATAAATCATTAACAATATTACGTGTTGCGCTAAGCAAACCGTTTGGCACGCTACCGCAACTCATAATAATTTAAACACATAAGAATCATTATGGCAGTTACAATGGAAGACATCAAGAAGCTCCGCGCTATGACAGGTGCCGGACTTGCTGATGTAAAGAAGGCTCTCACAGAGGCTGAGGGCGATATGGATAAGGCGAAGGAACTTCTCCGCGAGCGTGGTCTGGCTATCGCAGCAAAGCGTTCTGACCGCGAGACATCAAACGGTTGTCTGCTTGTAAAGAAGACTGACGACTTCGCAGCAATGGTCGCAGTGAAGTGTGAGACTGACTTCGTTGCAGCAGGTAAGGACTTTGTCGCACTCGTTCAGGAGATTCTCGACGCTGCTGTTGCAAACAAATGCAAGAGTCTCGACGAAGTCAAGGCACTCGTGCTCGCAAGCGGCGACAATGCAGAAACAGCTGTTCAGCATCGTTCCGGTATCACCGGTGAGAAGATGGAGCTTGACGGCTATCTCTTCCTCGAGGGCGGAAATGTGGAGGTTTACAACCATATGAACAAGAACACTCTCTGCACAATGGTACAAACAAACAAGCCAGCAGCAGAGCAGGGTCACGCCATTGCTATGCAGGTTGCTGCTATGAAGCCGGTAGCACTTAACGAAGCAGGAGTTCCTGCCGACGTTATCGAGAGCGAGAAGAAGGTTGCTGCCGAGAAGACAAAGCAGGAACAGGTTCAGAAGGCTGTAGAGGCTGCACTCAAGAAAGCAGGCATCAACCCGGCACACGTTGACTCTGAAGATCACATGGAGTCTAATATGGGTAAGGGTTGGATTACTGCTGAAGACGTAGCAAAGGCTAAGGAAATCATTGCTACAGTATCTGCTGAGAAGGCTGCAAGCCTCCCGGCGGCAATGATCGAGAACATCGTCAAGGGACGTATCAACCGTTTCTTCAAGGAGTCTTGCCTCTTGAACCAGGAGTTCATTCAGGACAGCAAGATGACAGTGGCAGAGTATCTCCAGTCAGCAGACAAGGAACTCACTGTTACTGCATTCAAGCGTTTCTCTCTCACGGCTGACTAATCGACAGCAAAAGACACGTTTTTCATTCATGTCACGCAGCTGACAGGAACGAAAGACATAACAACAAGCGTCAGTGCCAAAAGGCGCTGACGTTTTTTATATCAAGAATATGAAGATATTTGCAATTGGAATGAACTACATGCAGCATAACGAGGAACTGCATGGAAAGGTTTTCAAACCCGAAGAACCGGTAATTTTCCTCAAGGCTGACTCCTCATTGCTGAAGGACCACAAACCGTTCTTCATACCCGACTTTATGGGACGTATAGACTACGAGACAGAAATCGTGGTAAGGATAAGCCGCCTGGGGAAAGGCATTCCAGAGCGATTCGCACATCGTTACTATGACGCTGTAACAGTAGGAATAGACTTTACTGCCCGTGACATGCAGGCAAAGGCACGCAAGGAAGGACTGCCGTGGGACATCTGCAAGGGCTTCGACGGTGCTGCCTGTATCGGCGAGTGGATTGAGAAAGACAGATTCCTCTCGCTTGACGCATTGGATTTCCATCTCGACATCAACGGAAAGACCGTACAGAAAGGCTCTACCAGAGATATGCTTTATAAGATCGACGAGATTATAGCCTACATAAGTAAGTTCTATACACTCAAGACCGGCGACATGATTTACACAGGAACACCGGCAGGAGTAGGTCCCGTATACATAGACGACCATTTGGAAGGATATATGGAAAACCTTAAGGTTCTCGACTTCAACTGCAAATAGACTTATAGAAAAGAATATCGTCGAGGCAAAGAAACGATGGTGAGATGCAGCATATCATCACTTTATTTCCATAACACGCCTCAATAGAAAACTGCAGAGACGCCCGATAAGTGAAAAAAGCTTATCGGACGTCTCTTTTTGATTGAGGCATACAATAATAAAATGTCTCACTCGTTATATCATAGGATGAAAAGAATTATCACGATATTAGCCCTGATATCATGCTGTATCATTATGCCGGCACAGCAAAGATTCATATATCTCACCACCGATGAGGTAAGCATCGATTCTGTCCTGCCACACGTCGGTTATCATATTCCCTTACCGGAAAACTACAACGACTCGGTATATCATGTGTCATTACTTTATCCTGAATACATAGCAATGGCACCGTCCGACATCGAGAAATACCACAAATTGAGCAGCGAGCCGTTGCCTGAGCTACCACAACCCGTCTACAGCATCGTCTTCGAGCGTAAGAAACCGATACTTATCGTTGGCGTGACACCACTGGCATACAACGAGGGGAAATACAAGATCCTTTCCAGCTTCATGCTGAAGATTGAGTCTTCACCAAAGCATATGGCAAAGACTATGAAGGCAAAAGCCAACGACGTGGCAGGCAAGACATACGCCGACAACTCCATTCTCGCCTCAGGCAAATGGGCAAAGATAAGCGTCAGAGAGACGGGAGTATACGAACTCACGCCGGCAGTCATCAAGAAAGCCGGATTCAGCGACATTAATAAGGTCAAGATATATGGCTACGGAGGCAATCTGCAGCCAGAGAGCATACATGCGGAATATCTGAAACAGACCGACGATCTGAAGCAGGTCGAGCAATGCATCATCGACGGCAAGCATCTGTTCTACGCCAAAGGTCCTGTATCGTATGCCTCAAAAAACGCAACGACGAGAACGCGTAATCCGTATTCCAACTACGGCTACTATTTCATAACGCAGAACGACGAGGAGACGCTGACCGTTGACGCCACAGCATTCGTAGAGTCGTTTGAGAACTCCAATGAGGATTATCATGCTCTCTACGAAGTCGACGGCTACGCATGGTTCCACGGCGGACGCAACTTTGTTGACCCGAACCCTATTGCTAACGGTGCTTCACGCAAGTTCACGCTGAAGAACATCCCTGGTAACACACAGGCTACAGCATTTGTCAGTGTCAGTGCGGGCAATAACACAAACGTTCAAGTAGAGTTCAACGACTCCGTTGTCGGTAACATTTCCATCAGATGCGGCGAATACGACAAAGGAAATGTTGGTTCACTGACATTCACCGCAAAGAATCTGAAGGACGAGAATGAGGTAAAAATCACCACTCTTAAAGACGGACCTTCACGCCTTGACTACATTTGTCTGACCTATCAGAACCCTCGCCCAGCCACCACGTTGGCAGGCAACACGTTCCCTGCAGCTCAGTATGTCCATAACATCACCAATCAGAACCGTCATGCCGACGGCTTTGCCGACATGGTGATAATCATTCCTACCTCACAGAAGACAGCCGCTCAGGCACAGCGTCTGAAGGCATTCCACGAGGAACACGACAAGATGCGCGTGAATATCGTGCCCGCCGACGAACTGTATAACGAGTTCTCCAGCGGCACTCCTGACGCCAATGCCTACCGTCGTTATCTTAAGATGCTCTACGACAGGGCGGAGACAGAGGCGGACATGCCTAAGTATCTGTTGCTTTTCGGCGACGGACTGTGGGACAACCGTATGATTACTCCTGCTACAGCGGGCATGAACCCTGACGATTATCTGCTGTGCTTCGAGAGCGAGAACTCATATAACGAGATATATTGCTATGTCGACGACGGTTTTTTCTGTCTCCTCGACGAAGGCGAAGGCAGCAACCCACAGTCGGCTGATATGCTCGATATGGCTGTAGGTCGCTTCCCGGTGAGAAACGTCACAGACGCCACGGTAATGGTCGACAAGACCATACGCTATGCCAGGAACGAGAATGCCGGACCGTGGCAGAACGTCATAATGTTCATGGGCGACGACGGAAACAACAACCTCCACATGGACGATGCCAACAAGGCAGCGGAGCAGACCATAGAGAGCCACCCTGAATATGTCGTTAAGAAAGTGATGTGGGACACCTACGAGCGCATTTCCGCTGCCAACGGAAACACCTATCCGGAAGTCACCAACATAATAAAGAAACAGCAGCAGGACGGAGCACTTATCATGGATTACGCCGGTCACGGCTCACTGATTCAGATATCCCACGAGCGTGTACTGAGAATAAACGACTTCGCAGAGTTCACCAACACCAATCTTCCACTGTGGATTACCGCATCATGCGACATCATGCCATTCGACGGCGTAGACGCTACCATAGGCGAGACGGCAGTGCTCAACAGCAAAGGTGGAGCAGTGGCATTCTTCGGAACGACACGTACTGTATACGCAGTCTACAACGCACGAATAAACAGGGCATATATGCGATATGTTCTCCAGCTTACCGACGGCAAACCGACAACCATCGGCGAGGCTCAGCGTCTGGCGAAAAACTTCATGATAACATCCAAACAGGACCAGACGACGAACAAATTGCAATACTCACTGCTTGGCGACCCTGCCATTGCACTGAATATTCCAAGAATGAAGGTAGTCATAGACTCCATAAACGGCAAGCCGGTGGCGTCAGACGAAATGCCTGCATTCAAAGCAGGCAGTGTGGCAAACATTTCGGGACACGTCGAGACGACATCTCCTTTCAGCGGAACAATCACCGCCTTGGTGCGCGAATCAAAGGAAAACATCATCTGCCGCCTTAACGACAAGACGGAAGACGGGGCTTCCTCACCATTCAGCTACACCGACCGCACGAAGACGATCTACAAAGGCTCCGACAGCATAAAGGAGGGCAAGTTCAATATATCCTTCGCTGTGTCAAAGGACATCAGCTATAACAACCAGCCGGGACTTATCAACGTATTCGCCGTAAGCGATGACAAGCAACTGACAGGACACGGCTACAGCGAGGCATTCAACGTGGGCGGAACGGAGACATTAGGCACCAACACCATCGGTCCTGCCATTTACTGTTACCTCAACTCACCGACATTCACCAATGGCGGCAACGTGAACACGACACCATACTTCGTAGCAGAGCTTAACGACGAGGACGGAATAAACACCACGGGCAACGGCATCGGTCATGACCTGATGCTCATTGTCGACGGCGAGATGTCGCGGACATATAATCTCAACGACAATTTCACCTACGACTTCGGCTCATACACAAAGGGCAAGACATTCTTCTCGATACCTGAACTCACCCCCGGACCACACACATTGCAGTTCCGTGCATGGGACATCTTCAACAATCCGTCGACAACAGAGCTGCGTTTTAATGTCGTAAACTCCCTCCGACCTACGCTGACAGGCATCAGTTGCACGAAGAATCCAGCCACCGACCAAACCACATTCATCATAAACCACGACCGCATGGGTAGCGCCATTGACGTGACACTCGATGTCATGGATATGAGCGGACGCCTGCTGTGGCAGCACCACGAGAGCGGACTTAACACATCAGGCAGTTACACTATCGATTGGAACCTCTGTGCCGACGGCAACAAGCCACTGCAGACGGGTGTGTATCTATACAGGGCGCGTGTCAGCTGCGACAACAGCGACTACGACTCAAAGACAAAGAAACTTATTATAATAAGGAGAAGTAAATAAAATCCGCGTTCGTACGTTATATAAACATCAACTAATGAAAGATATGGCAAAAATAATAATATCACTCATGCTCGCCCTTGCCGCACTGACAGTCCGTGCCGAGGACAAGCGCGACATGTTCAATCCTATCAATACCTCCGTCACATCTCAGTCGATAGCGCCTGACGCACGTGCAGCAGGATTTGGTGATGTAGGTGCAGCAACAGAGGCTGACGTCAACTCACAGTACTGGAATCCTGCAAAGTACCCATTCTCTATCTCCCGTGCAGGAGTAGGTCTTAACTACACCCCGTGGCTCCGTCAGCTGGTCAGCGACATGGACCTTGCCTACCTTTCAGGCTTCTATCGCATCGGCAACTACAGTGCCATATCAAGCTCTCTGCGCTATTTCTCATTGGGCGAGGTCTATATCAATTTCAACAATCTCAGCGAAGATAACTTGACAATAAACCCTTATGAGCTCTCATTCGACGTTGCCTACTCGCTGATGCTCAGCGAGAAGTTCTCCATTGCAGCAGGACTACGCTGGATATACTCCGACCTGACATACAACTACTCCGACAACAGCTCGCCAGGTTCAGCCTTTGCAGCCGACCTCGCATGGTATTATCAGGACTATATCAACCTCGGCAGCCGCGAGTGCCAGTTAGGCTTGGGCATGAACGTGTCGAACATTGGTACGAAAATCAACTTCGGCGGCGACGACAACTCGGAGTTTATCCCGACAAACATGCGTCTTGGTGCATCACTGGTTGTCCCTGTTGACGAATACAACCGTTTCACCATAGCAGCCGACGCAAACAAACTGTTGGTTCCAACATACCCTAAGCAGTTTGAGGGCGAGACAACTGAGGACTATCAGGAACGCGTGCAGAAGAACTACTACGACATTTCTTCCATCAGAGGCATCTTCAAGAGCTTCTCCGACGCGCCTAACGGCTTCAAGGAAGAGTTGGAGGAAATACAATGGAGCTTAGGTGCAGAATACAGCTACAACGACCGTTTTGCCATCCGCGCAGGCTATCACCATGAGTCAGCGAATAAAGGTAACCGGAAATACTTCACCGTAGGAGCAGGATTCAAGATGAGCGTGTTCTCGCTCGACGCCGGATATGTCATCTCTACAGCTAAATCAAACCCTCTCGATCAGACACTACGTTTAACTCTGTCGTTCGATATGGACGGCATAAAAGACCTTTTCAAAAGATAATGACACGTATAGGAATGGGCTACGACGTCCATAAACTTGTTGAAGGACGTGACTTATGGCTTGGTGGAATAAAGATTCATCATGCCCTCGGACTGGCAGGACACAGCGATGCCGACGTACTTATCCACGCTATCTGCGACGCTCTGCTCGGAGCTGCCAATATGCGCGACATCGGATATAACTTCCCTCCGGTCAAAGGCAATGAATACGAGAACATCGACTCGAAGATTCTTCTCCGCAGGACTATCGACCTCATTGCCACAAAAGGCTATCGGTTAGTCAACCTCGACGCTACGATCTGTGCCGAGCGTCCTAAGCTTAATCCGCACGTGCCAGAGATGAAAGAGTGTCTCGCCAAGGTGATAGACACCGATGTGGATAATGTATCAATCAAGGCAACGACCAGCGAGCACTTAGGTTTCACGGGGCGCGAAGAGGGTATTTCCGCCTATGCCGTCGTACTGATTGAGAAATAATCGGAAAGAAGAAAACAGCCGGTTTGTACGCATTTTATAATCAAGCGGTTGTAAATGAGCCATGCTGCACCAGCGTAGAGGTGTGAGTTATCACGTCCCGGAATCTCTTGGAAACAGACAATCCAGTAGGCATAGGGGCGTGATTTATCA
>CAJPPF010000010.1 GCA_905372445.1 uncultured Prevotella sp.
AACTATTTCTAACAACATACCGTATTTCTATAATTTGTTATTTAAGTTAATGTAATGTGTGTGATAAAAAAATAATTGTATAAAGCCGGTATGAAATAGCTGAACCTCTGTATGTTATTCAGTATCGGGGTGATGTTTGTTTTGCCTGCGCAATCTCTTGCGCAGGCAAATGTTTTTGATAGAGTAATGAATCATTCCAAAGGAAAGAAGCTAAGTATAGGTGGATACGGTGAAGTGGCATATTCAAGAAACTTCTATAGCGACAATCAATACCGTTATCGTGATCCAGCAAAATACAAGAATGACCCCAGCAACGGTCGTTTCGACATTCCTCATGCAGTGATATATCTCGGCTACGACTTCGGAAAGGGCTGGACAATGGGTACAGAGATAGAGTTTGAACATACAGGCACTGGCTCTGCAGTAGAAATAGAGACTGACGAAGGCGGTGAGTATGAAACGGAAATAGAAAAAGGCGGAGAGGTTGAGCTTGAACAGTTCTGGATTCAGAAGTCATTTGCCCGTTGGGCTAATCTGAAGATTGGACACTTCGTAGTGCCCGTCGGTTTGAACAACGCTCACCACGAACTGCTTAACTTCTTCAACGTCTATCGCCCTGAGGGAGAGAATACCATACTTCCATCGACATGGCATGACACGGGTGTAAGCTTCTGGGGACGCCACGGCGACTTCCGTTATGAGGTTCAAGTTGTGGCAGGTCTTGATGCTTTTATGTTCAGTCGCGACAACTGGGCAAAGAATGCTGCCGACTCAGCTTTTGAGTTCAAACCAGCTAATAAATATGGCTTTGCGGCACGCATAGACAACTACACCATTTCAGGACTGCGTTTGGCAGTGAGCGGTTACTACGGACGCGCCATGCACAACACTTATCCTAACGAACGCGAAGGAAAGGGCAAACTCTATGACAAGACCAAAGGCAATGTCCTCATAGGGTCGTTCGACTTCACCTTTAAGCGCTTCAACTGGATCGTACGTGGTAATTTCGATTACGGAACGATAAGCGACGCTTCCGTGATAAGCAACTTGAAGATGAACACAACCAAGTCGTCACCTTATAATAAGACGCATGTCGGAAAGGCAGCTATAGCGACGGCAGTAGAAGCGGGTTACGATATTCTATCTCAGATTGCATCGCAACGGGCAAAAGAACGCAAACTCTATCTCTTCGGACGATATGACTATTACAACTCTTTCATAAAGGAAGACACGCAACCGACGTATGATTTCACAAAGAGAAGCTGCCTGACATTCGGTATCAACTACTACCCTGTGCCACAGATTGCGATAAAGGCAGACTATTCAAACCGTATGTTCAAGAGTGAATACAACAACGATGCTCTCCATAAAGCCGCTGCCGATGTAAACGACCGCCTCGAACTCGTAATGCAGATAAAGCAGGGATTACCATTTGGGACACGCTCGGAATGTCACACGCTCGCCGGTCAGCGGATGCACAAACTCTAAACATTCGGCATGCAGATACAGTCGGTCGGCGCGCTGTCCATACAGTCGGTCGCCCCGTATAGGGTTGCCAAGCCCTTGTCGGTGGGCACAATGCACGCGCAACTGATGTGTTCGCCCTGTCAGCGGTATAAGTCGTACGGCATTTTTCTGCCCGTCATGCAGTACCTTGTATTCAGTCGTCGCCGCCTTGCCCATTGCGAAGTCGACCTTCTGCCGTGGGCGGTCAGTATGGTCGGGGGCGATGGGAAGGGTTATGACGCCCTCTTTCTCCGTCAGAGGACGTGAGAGCAAGGCTACGTACTCCTTATATATGGTATGTTCGGCAAACTGGCGTTGCAGAAATGCATGGCTTTTCTTCGTCTTTGCGACTACGAGCAGTCCACTTGTGTCCATGTCAAGACGATGCACCATACTCAGTTCCCGGCAGTCGGGATGTGTGTCGGCAAGCACGGAATATACCGACTGTCGCGTCGACCGACCGGGCACGGAGAGCATTCCCGCGGGCTTGCTGACGACTATGAGCGCCTCGTCTTCATAGAGCGTCATAAGCGCTTGTGCTGCATGCTCATCATAAAATGATGTTGAAGATTCTAAAAGCTCAGGCAACAGAAACTCAAGTATCGGCTTACACTTTCCGTTGCACGCCGGATAGAACTGTCCGTGATGACGTATTTCCTGCCGAGGACTCTCGCCCCACCAGAACATTCCAATCTCTACGGGCGTAAAATCATGGCTGAAGGCATAATTAAGCAGCTTTGGCTCACAGCACTCGCCGGCGCCCGAAGGTATAATGGCTGTGTCTGACATAGCGAGCATAGAATCGTTACGGCGATAGTATTCACCGAAAATATGCAACAGGTCGCGTCTTTCTCCTCCACGCGTGGTGAACACAAACTGCTTGAAAAGCCACTGCTGAAGTCGCATGGATTTCATCTGACGCTTCATTTTCAGCGAGCGTATCTCGCCCTCGATACCTGCCACCCGCTCAGCCTCCCTCGCCAATGCCTCACGCCATGCCGCTTTCTTGCGGTGCATCTCTGCCTTCATGAACTGGCTCTCGCTGATAAGCCTCTGCTCGTCGGTCAGTCCCTTTCCGCGGATAAGGTCACGCTCTGCCTTAGCCGCCTTCATCAACTGTCGATAGCGCTCTATGTCAGCCTTGCTGTCAGCTTCCAATGTCTTATATTTCTCACGGGCAGAAAGCAGTTTTGCTGAACCTTCCAGTTCGGCAATACGACGGTTGATATCCGATATTATCCTCTCGGAGGTCTTGAAAAAACCTGCGTCGTCGAGATAGTCGAACACAGCAGGAACAAAGCCTTGCCACTCGAAACGCCCGCCAATCTGACCGGAGAAAGCCAGCAGAGGCTCATGATCTTCAACTATCAGCACTCCGAACATCTTTCCTTTCGCCACATCTGCAGCAAACAAATCGTCCTCACTGCACAGCGTCTCAATCCGTGCGGCAAGCTTCTCTTTCGCCCTAAGCATTGCGTCCGAGGGCTGATAATCAAAGGGGTTGTTCATCACATACGAAATTAACGCAAACGGGCGAAAGCAGCAGGAAAGCTTTTGTTCTTTGCTGATAAAAACGCACTGCTGTCTGTTGACCCATTAGGGATTATAATAGCGACAAGTATTTCTCTATTGGAATGCCTCTGAATTTGTCTTTTTGGTCCTTGCTGAGGAATATCATCTTTGCCACGACATCCATGGCTTTCTGAGTAGAGTTTTCCAGTTCTTCACCCTTCAGAAGATGTCCGAAGAGCACAGAAGAGAAGATGTCGCCCGTTCCCGGAAAGCGTACAGGAATTTCATTGTAAGGCAGACAGAAATACTCCTCTGCAGCTGCGTTATATCCCACCACCGCATTATAGAACTCCCCTTTCCTTGCCGCCTCTATCTTCATGCTGGTGATGATGACCGAGCGCGCACCAATCCTACGCAACGAGTCGGTCAGGCGGTATGCCTCCCTGAGGCTGACAGGGGCGACAACGAAAGGAGTGTCGGTGAGATAGCACGCCTCGGTGTAGTTTGGCACAATGAGATGTGCCACACTGACCATGCGCCGCATACTTATGATAGTGCTCTCGGTGACACCGTTATAGAGTTTTCCCTCGTCGCCCATTATAGGATCGACAAAGATAGTCGTGCCCTGCGCTGCCTGCTCGTTGCAATAGTCAGCCACCACTTCCGCCTGTTTCTCTGACGCGATGAACCCCGTTGCTATTGCACCAAAGGAGAATCCCAGCTCTTTCCACACCGGAAAGACGCCACGCATATACTCCGTGGTGTCGAGCAGATTGAACTTCCCATACTCGAGATTGTTTGACACGATAGCGGTCGGAAGACTGAATACGGGTATACCGAGGTATGACAGTATCGGCATCATGGCAACAGTAGCCACCTTTCCGTAGCCGCATATATCATTGATAACGAGAAGTTCCTGACGTTTCAAAGTTTCTTTCATAGCAGTGCAAAAGTAGTATAAAAGTGCGAGAAAACAATGGTCATGGCATCATTTTTCGCAAACAGAATCGTTTTTCGCATGCAACGCCACGGCAAAAAGACGAAAACAGGGAAAAAAACATGTAATATTTTGTTTTTTCGGGCGATTATGGTAATTTTGCCATTGATATGGAAAAGATATGCTGCATAGGTCACATCACACGTGACAAGATTGTCACTCCGAGCCATACGGTGTACATGGCTGGCGGAGTAGCGTTTTATTTCTCTTACGCCATCAACCATCTGCCCAAGACCGTTGACTACACGTTGGTGACGAAACTTGCCGACGAAGACCGTCCTTACGCTGAAAAGATGCAGGCGGAGGGCATAAAAGTGACGGTTTTTCCGAGCAAAGCAACCGTTTTCTTCGAGAATATCTATGGCGACAATCCTGACGAACGCACACAGCGCGTGGCAGCGAAGTCCGACCCGTTCCGCATCGACGACATGGACGGCACGGAGGCACAGATATTCCACCTCGGCACACTGCTGAGCGACGATTTCCCGTTGTCTTTCGTTCAAACCCTCTCAAAGCGCGGGCGTATCTCTATCGATGCCCAAGGGTTTCTGCGCGAAGTGAGGAACGAAAAGGTGTTCCCCGTCGACTGGAAGGAAAAGAAGGAATGGCTGAAGCATATCGACATCGTCAAGGTAAACGAGATGGAGATGGAAGTACTCACCGGCGAGAGTGACCCGAAGAAGGCTGCAGCTGTACTTGCATCGTGGGGACCAAGCGAGGTACTCGTCACCCTTGGCTCGCTCGGCTCGCTCATTCTCCACAACGGAGAGTACATCGATGTACCTTCCTACAAAGCAGAGACCGTGGTCGATGCCACCGGATGCGGCGACACATATATGGCAGGATACCTCTATTGCCGCGCTCAGGGCAAGTCACCACGTGAGGCAGGCAGCTTTGCCGCTGCCATGTGCACCCTGAAACTCGCCCACAACGGTCCGTTCGCAGGCAGCATCGACGACATCAGGCGAGTGGCAGGAAAAGACATCGGCATATGACACAGGATGTAAAAAAATATCATATTGCCAAAAACGGCGACCAAACATAAACAGAAGAAAAACTGCCGTCATAACATACTGATACTCAATGCTTCCGAAAAACCTACGCTTCTTGGTTCAAGAAACGGCGGAATGAGCGCCAAGAAACGACGGTTTTAAGATCAAGAAACGGCGCTTTCAGAAGCAAGAAACGACGGTTTTAGAAAGTAGTGCTTTCGGTGTAAAAATTTTATCACGTCGATTCTTTCTTTTTCAGTGTCCTTTTCTGCGCTATGTCACTGGCGTCATGCCTGCAGTGACAATAAAAAATAATGCCAAGAGCAGGCGAATACAATAGGAAAGCTCTTTTTCCTTTGATAATAAAACGGCAACGCGCTCTATCGACCGATTCAGTATTCGTATAAATAAGGTGTATATTTCTTCGGCAGCAGCCATTTTTTATGTAACTTTGCGACATGCTTCAGAACAGCCCCATACAATTACTTACACAACAGAAACTGCTTTTGCAGATGGAGTATGCCTCAGAAAAAGAGGCATACGAGAAGACCACCCTACAGATGGGACTTGAGCGCAGGATAAGTCGTGGTGACGCATGGTGGCAGTTGTCGACGGGCAAGAGCTACTACAACTCGCTGAACAAACCTTGCATAGAGATAATCCGTACCACCGACGACGATACCGAACACAACTTTGAATTCAATCGCCCCGTGGTGTTTTTCACAAAAAACGACGACGGGATAAGGTTCATCGACATAAAAGGCGTGGTATGCTATTCCGAGCAAGACCGCATGGTCGTAGAGCTGCAGGACATGAAATATGCGTCCGTTCTTCAGAGCACTGACCCTCTCGGCGTTCAGATTTTCTTCGACGAGCGCTCTTACCAATTGATGTTCGAAGCCCTCGACAAGGTCATCAAGGCAAAGGACAACCGCCTTGCCTATCTCCGCGACCTCTTCTACTCGCATGACAAATCCGAGCGTTTCTCCTTTGCCGACCTGCGCTTTCCGTGGCTCAACGCCACTCAAGAGAAAGCCGTTAACGATGTCCTGCGCGCCAAGGACGTCATGGTGGTACACGGTCCTCCGGGAACGGGCAAGACCACAACCCTCGTAGAGGCAATCCACGAGACGCTGCAGCGTGAGAGTCAAGTTCTTGTATGCGCACAGAGCAATATGGCTGTCGACTGGATATCAGAGCGATTGGTCGACCGCGGCATCAACGTCCTGCGCATCGGCAACCCTACACGCGTCAACGACAAGATGCTGTCGTTCACCTACGAACGTCGCTTCGAGGCGCATCCCGACTATCCGCAGCTGTGGAGCATCCGCAAAGCGCTGCGTGAGATAAGGGCAAACCGCAAGCGCCGCGACGACAGCATCCATCAGAAGATAGAACGTCTGAAGTCGAGAGCCACCGAACTGGAGATTCGCATCAATCAGGAACTCTTCGGCGAGGCGCGCGTCATCGCATCCACGCTGACAGGCTCCGCCCACCGACTGCTGCAGGGAATGAAGTTCACCACGCTGTTTGTCGACGAGGCGGCGCAGGCACTCGAGGCGGCATGCTGGATTCCTATGCGCAAAGTGTCGCGCGTAGTCCTTGCCGGCGACCACTGCCAGCTGCCGCCTACGGTGAAGAACCATGCTGCACTACGCGCAGGATTAGGCAAGACACTGATGGAGAGAATTGTCGAGAACCGACCCGACGACGTCTGTCTGCTGAAGATACAATACCGCATGAACGAAAAGATAATGCAGTTCTCGTCAAAATGGTTCTACGACGGAAAGGTAGAGAGCGACCCGAGCGTTAAGTTTCGCGGCATACTCGACTACGACGAACCGATGCTTTGGATCGACACCAACGGCGACGACTGCCACGAGGAATTTATAGGCGAGTCGTTCGGACGAATCAACAAGACCGAGGCAGACCTCACCCTTCGGCACATGGAAGACTATTTCAAGAAAATAGGTAAGGCACGAGTGCTCGACGAGAACATCGATGTCGGCATCATATCACCGTATCGCGCACAGGTGAAATACCTGCGTCAGAGAATAAAGAAAAGTCAGGTATTCAAGCCCTTCCGCCACCTCATCTCCGTGAATACAGTCGACGGTTTCCAAGGTCAGGAGCGCGACATCATCTTCATCTCGCTCGTCAGAGCCAACGAAGAGGGACAGATAGGATTCCTTGCCGACCTCCGGCGCATGAACGTAGCTATCACGAGAGCACGTATGAAACTCATAATCCTTGGCGACACGAATACATTATGCAAACACAAATTCTATAAACAGTTATATGAAGAAACTTATCATTTCAGCTCTTCTCTTGGCAATAAACACCTCAATGACGGCACAGAAAGCCCGTAAGATAACATTCGATGGTGTAAAGAAGAGCAAACTCTGAGCTTCAGACTGTCGAAACAAAACCTTGCGGCAAGGCAATACTGCAAGCCTCCGCAACAATCGTTTTTGTGAAAAAGAGTTGTTTTTTTTTGTCTTTCAATATAAAATATGTACCTTTGCATTGCAAATATGCACAAACAACTTATTTGCGATGCAAATTGCTGGTATGCCGCGATGTTGGAATGGTAGACAAGGCAGACTTAAAATCTTCTGCTCATTTTGGGCGTGCGGGTTCGAGTCCCGCTCGCGGCACCACATTATTAATACTATTAATGCTTTTCTAAACGTATTCATCACAATGCGCAAAAATCTGATTTTTATTTTTTCTGCCCTCGCAACCGTTGCTTTCACATCATGTTCCGGTAAGCTCGGGGCTCTATCTGCTGACTATTTCACAGTAACACCTAACCCTCTTGAATCTCAGGCAGGTCAGGTTCCTGCATCAATAGCCGGTGTATTTCCTGAAAAGTATATGAAGAAGAATGCTGTCGTGACAGTAATTCCTGAACTTCGCTACGGCAATGGCGAGGTGGCACAAGGCACACCGGCTACATTCCAAGGTGAGAAAGTGCTTGGCAACGACCAAGCTATCTCCTACCGTCTCGGCGGGCGATATACAATGAAGACAGCCTTCGACTTTGTCCCTGACATGCAGAAGAGCGATATGTACATGACGTTCCAGGCAAAAGTAGGCAAGAAAATGGTTAACATACCGGAAGTAAAGGTTGCTACAGGAGTAATCTCTACATCAGAACTCTATAAGCACACCGTTCTCAGCGACGGCGGTTGCTTCGCTCCGGACGCTTTCCAGCGTGTCACACAACAGAAGCATGAGGCAAACATCAAGTTCCTCGTGAATCAGGCAAACATCCGCAAGAGCGAGCTGCAGAGCAACTCTGTAAAGGATTTCGTCGATATGCTCAAGCAGATAAACGCTGACCGGGAGCGGCTGAACATTCAGAATGTGGAGATTCAGGCTTACGCTTCGCCAGAGGGAGGATATGACTTCAATAACAGACTCTCTGAGAAACGTCAGAACGTAACAGAAGATTATGTAAGTTCTCAGCTTAAGGCTACAAAGATAAACACAGGCATTGACGCCCATTATACCGCTCAGGACTGGGAGGGATTCAAGCAGCTTGTGGCTGTAAGCAACATTCAGGACAAGGACGTAATCATCCGTGTGCTTGACATGTATAAGGACCCGGAAGAGCGCGAGCAGCAGATTCGTAACATGAGTGCAGGCTTCCAGGAACTGGCAACAGGTATTCTTCCGGAGCTTCGTCGCGCAAGAATGATAATCAACTACGAGACAATAGGGCGCTCGGACGAGGAGATACTCAACCAGTATAACAGCGATGCTGCGAAGCTGAACGTAGAGGAGTTGCTGTACGCCGCTACACTCGTTGAGGACAACGACGACAAAGTAGGCATCTACAAGAAGACGACAGAGATATATCCTTCTGACGCTCGCGCATTCAACAACCTCGCATCGATGGCGATGATAAATGGCAATGTTGATCAGGCAAGGCAATATCTGACACAGTCGCTCCGTGTCAACTCTAATCAGGCAGAGGCACTCGCTAACCGCGGTTTGCTCAGTCTTATCAACGGCGACCTTAGCGCAGCAGAGGCAGACATTGCAAAGGCAACAACATTCGGCGACGTTAAGTATGCTCAGGGTGTGCTCAACATAGCAAAAGGTAACTATGCCGCTGCCGAGTCTGACTTCAAGGGTATGAACACAAACAGCACCGCACTGGCACAGATTCTCAACAAGAACTATGCAACTGCAGTAGGTACTCTTGACGATGCAACATTCAAGGGCGCAATGAACACCTACCTTCACGCAATAGCTGCAGCACGCCGTGACAATAAGTATGCTGCCAACTCTTACCTGAAGGAGGCTCTCGAGCAGGATCCTTCTCTCGCACCTTATGCAGAGAAAGACCTTGAGCTGGCTATCACTCGTAAATAATAATGAAATACGTATATTCTCTCATACTCACCCTGGTTTTGGTTTCATGCGGCACTAAAGGCGATTATTTCACGCTCGAGGGTCGGCTGCTCAACCTAAACCAGGGTGAGTTCTATGTTTACAGCACCGATGGTGTCATTGACGCCATTGACACCATTCACGTCGCAGCGGGCAGATTCTCATACAAGACAAAATGTACACAGCCCGGAACGCTCGTTATCGTCTTCCCGAATTTTTCAGAACAACCGGTGTTCGCCATGCCGGGCAAGTCGGTAAACCTCGAAGGCGACGCTTATAAACTGAAAGGGATAAAGGTAAAAGGCACCGACGACAACAAACTGATGAACCGTTTCCGCGAGCAGATAGAAAGCGCATCACCGCAAGAAATAAAGCACGCCGTGCAACTGTTCGTCAGCAATCACCCACAGTCGATAGTGTCGATATACCTTGTGCGCAGATATTTCATCGTCTGCCAAACACCCGACTACAACGGCGCTGCAACGCTACTTGCCAAGATTATGGAAGCACAGCCCGAAAACGGACGGCTGAAAGTCCTTTTCAATCAAGTAAACGGAATCGCAAAAGTGACCGTCGGAAAGCGTCTGCCGGCATTCTCTGTAAAGACCATCAAAGGCGACGTAATGACACAAAAGAACTTCAGCAAGGGTGACGCAATCATCTATACGTGGTCGACATGGGAGTTTGAAAGCTATACGACGCTACAATATATAGACAGATTAAGCGACGGAAAGGTGAAGAGCCTTGGCATCTGCCTTGATGCTTCGGCAAAAGCCTGTCGTAAATGGATTGACAGAGAGAATATAAAAATACCCGTAAGCTGCGACGAAAAGATGTTTGAAGGCAAAGCCATACAACAACTCGGGCTCTACAGCATACCGACGAACATCATTATTCGCAACGGCAAGATTGTTGCCCGCGACCTCACCAGCAGCGAGATACGCGAGCGCTTCAAACAAGACACACCGTAACCTGCCACACGTCTGCGCACAACGACATCGGCTGACGACCGCCGGAGGGTGTATCTTGAACTAAGAACTGATAATCATATGCTAATAAAAACCTACTCAGCAGCCGTCAATGGACTGGAGGTAACGACCGTCACCATTGAAGTAAGCATTACAAACGGAATCATGTACCACTTCACAGGTCTTGGCGATACCGCCGTTCGTGAAGGTCGAGACCGCATAGCAGCCGCCATGCGCTTCAACGGATTCCGCTTCCCACACGCCGACATAACGGTGAATATGGCACCGGCTGATCTAAGAAAAGAAGGTAGCGGATTCGACCTGCCGTTGGCAATAGCCATACTCGCCGCCAACGGGACAATACAAAGCGACCTGTTAGACAAATACATGATTGTAGGCGAACTCGGACTTGACGGTCGTCTGCAGCCGATAAAGGGCGCACTGCCCATTGCCATAAAGGCGCATAAAGACAATTTCAGCGGTGTTATCGTACCGAAGGAGAATGTCATGGAGGCAGCTGTAGTGAGCGGACTCGAGGTCTACGGCATGGAGACAATGTCGGAGGTGATTGGATTTCTTGTCGGAGCAAACAAGCCTTTCTACGGCAGGGACTTCGAGAAAAGCAAGAACGACGCAGCAAACAATCCGGGCTCACAGCCGAAAGCCGACCACAGCAGCGACATCGCGTTCACACCAACGGTGGTCGACACGCATAAACTCTTTTATGAAGGACAATATCATTTCGACCTCGACTTCGCCGACGTAAGAGGGCAAGAGAGTGTGCGCAGGGCGCTGGAGGTAGCGGCGGCGGGTGGACACAACCTGATAATGGTCGGTCCTCCGGGCAGTGGAAAGTCAATGATGGCGAAACGCCTGCCGTCGATACTCCCTCCATTGTCAATGGCAGAGAGTCTCGAGACTACACAGATACACAGTGTGGCAGGCAAGATGAAGAAAAACGCCACCCTTATCACACAGCGTCCGTTTCGCGCTCCTCACCACACAATATCGGAAGTAGCATTAGTAGGAGGAGGCAGCAATCCCACACCGGGCGAGATTTCATTAGCCCACAACGGCGTACTCTTTCTTGACGAATTACCGGAGTTCAACAAGTCGACCCTCGAACTACTGCGCCAACCGCTTGAGGACAGGCATATAACAATCTCCCGTTCCAAATACACAACAGACTATCCCACCTCATTCATGTTTGTCGCATCGATGAATCCATGCCCTTGCGGCTACCACGGCGACAAGACACATCAATGCGTATGCACCCCGGGACAGAGACATCACTACATGTCGAAAATCAGCGGACCGCTGATGGACCGCATCGATATCCAGTGTGAAATCTCCGCGCTACCGTTCAAGGACATTTCGAAGGTTCAGCCAGGTGAGCCGTCGGCTGCAATACGTGAGCGTGTGATTGCCGCGCGCCGGATACAGACGGAGCGCTACAAGGACTCCAAGCTGATACACTGCAATGCCCAGATGACCGACCGCATGATTCACCAGTACTGCGTGCTCGATCAACAAGCATTGAACATCCTGCAGGCGGCCATGGAGCGTTTGAGCCTGTCAGCCCGTGCCTACAGCCGCATCCTGAAGGTTGCCCGCACCATAGCCGACCTTGAAGGTAAAGAGAATATCAAGATGCACCACGTAGCCGAAGCCGTGGGATATCGAAGCCTTGATAGAGGTGATTGGGCAGAAAGATAACAATATAATAGTAATTATATATGCAAAAGATTATAAGTCTAATAATACTCTTGCTGTTAGTTACAAGTAAGATAACTGCAATGAGCAACGACACCATATATTATGATTGTCGGGAGAAACTATCGTTTGACACGATTCCATATATGATGAAAGATCAGGCGTTTCTCGATGGACTTAATGAACTCCAGATGATGCTCAATGATGAGAAACATTATTCTCTTAAGCGAGCTGAGTATATCGTTGAGAGTGCATATTCTGGTGGCAAGATGGATTACGAGAAGTTCTGCCATGACATTGACAGCATAGCGTATATCTTGAAACGGTTTATAGAGGTGAATAATATCCGCCAATACAAAACTGCTCCGAACTTTGCTTTATTTGAGTATTTCACTAAGCCGAGTCCAATGAATGGCAACAAAGCCTTTAGCTACGACTTTGAAGATTTTACAGGAAAAAATGATTTCAGAAAATTGTTCATCACCAAGGTTATGACTATCTAAACAAAGAGGGACAAGTACGAACACATCATTCTGATTACAACTGCGCCGAGTTTCAGCGTATGATGAACACTCTTGATAGACTTGGCTATTCACAGAAAACTGATGAGGAATACAAGCAGAGTGTAGAGAAAGCACTAAAGGATATTTGAAAACGAAACTTAAACGAAATAATAATAATTATGAGAAAAGTAATTTCAATAGGAAAACTAAAAGTTATCATTACGATAATCCTTCTCATTAGCACATGCACAACAGCATCTGCCCAAAGCCCATACGCTATGTCGGGGATAACTCGAAGATGCTTGAAGCAAAAAACGAACCTATACCAAGCATATACCGTGTAGGAATTCTGGATTCTGACGGAGCCTCCTTATATGCAGACTTCAACCTTAGCAATGGCTTTGCAACATTGTATGACTCTAAAGGTAACGTACTCCGTCAGGACAGTATTAGTGAGAACGCAAAAGCGATGTTCACTACTATAGACCCACTGTGTGAGAAATATTACCATCTTAGCCCATATTCATATTGTGGGGGAAATCCTGTTAATAGGATTGATTTGCATGGTGATAGTATTACGATTCTTGATATGGCTTCAATTGATGCAATATATAACGCCCTACAACCAGGAACAAACTTGTCAATGAAATTCAATAATGGAGTTTTGATCCCAGAGTCCATAAGACAAGTCGCTTCAAATTCTCCAGATGCTTTTCTCCAAGATCTTTATACTATTGCAACAAATCCTCAAATGGTTGAACTTGCAACAACGAGTACCAATGATTATTATATTGGAAACCAATTTTATAGTGATCCTTGGTCCTCTCCCTCTGATATAGATTATGCTAAAGAATTTAATAACGGACAAGAATCCTTGTTCTACCCATTAGGAAAAACAATTAGTGGAAATATAGGTCAAACACTATATCCAATGTCATCAGGCGAGTATAAAAGATCTACCAATAATAATATTAGGATTAACATAAATGCTCTGGGGAATATAAATCAACGTTCCTGTAGTATTGCCCATGAATTCGGACATGTTATTCCGTATTTAAACGGGCTACCACATAGTCACTCCAATAATGCTGATTATATATTTGGAAGACAGTGGAACGTAATGAAACGATTCGGATACGATTATTTGGAATCACCAACAGGCACCGTCTTTAGATAATTACGATATGAAAAAAGTTTTAATTTTCCTTGCATTTACGATACTCTGGCCGATAGAAATATATTGCCAGAATATCAATAATATATCAGATGAATACGGAAGTATTTATATTCCGATAAACGACTCAACCATAATATATAATACGAAAAAGGGGGAAAAATATGAAGTGAAATTAGACCAGGTATCATTCCTATATGGAAAAAATGCATTGGTGGATTACTTAAAAAAGGGGTATTATAAGCCTGACCCTGGTGATGATGATTACACTTACAGAGCGTTTTTCTTCATACTTTTTGACTCTAAGTTAAAAATAAAAGAAGTTAGAGGCTGTGTATTACCATTGAATCAATATACAGAGTCCAAAAAGAAGCGTGTTAAACAATATATTACGGGACTACAAAGAACAAAGAACAGATGGAAGAAGAAATCAAAACAAAAGTGGTATGTATATTTTTTTAGTTTTGCTACTGATTGAAGCAATGCAAAAGTGAACAGAATCAGCGGTCCATCTTTCCTTGGATTGAATAGACATCCATTGCGAGATAAGTACGGTTCCATTCAAAGATCTCTCCAATATGCAACCTGGCGAGCCATCATCTGCTATACAAGATCGTGTCATTGCAGCCCGCAAAATTCAGACCGAGCGATTCAACGACTCAAAGCTTGTACACTGCAACGCCCAGATGACCGACCGCATGATTCATCAGTATTGCGCACTTGACAAGGCAGCAATGAACCTCTTGCATACGGCTATGGGGCGGTTGAATCTCTCCGCCCGTGCCTACAGCCGAATCCTCAAGGTGGTCCGCACCATCACTGACCTCGAAGGTAAAGAGAATATCGAGATGCACCACGTAGCCGAAGCCGTGGGATATCGAAGCCTTGATAGAGGTGATTGGGCAGAAAGATAACAATATAATAGTAATTATATATGCAAAAGATTATAAGTCTAATAATACTCTTGCTGTTAGTTACAAGTAAGATAACTGCAATGAGCAACGACACCATATATTATGATTGTCGGGAGAAACTATCGTTTGACACGATTCCATATATGATGAAAGATCAGGCGTTTCTCGATGGACTTAATGAACTCCAGATGATGCTCAATGATGAGAAACATTATTCTCTTAAGCGAGCTGAGTATATCGTTGAGAGTGCATATTCTGGTGGCAAGATGGATTACGAGAAGTTCTGCCATGACATTGACAGCATAGCGTATATAAAATGATATCATAAGAATGAAACAAATTAAGAAACTATTTAAATGGTTATTTATATCAACAATAACTGTTTGTGTTTTCTATTATGCATTTATATTTGTGTTTTTCTATGACAACATCCAATATAAGCAAATCGGAAATACCAATTTTTATTTAATGCCTAATGCTCAGGGAGAAGAATCGTTTCTTTATCATGACGGAGGAGAAGAAGGCATATTTTATCCCGTCAATCATAACGGATCAGTTCATGATGTCTATTGGAATCAACAATACATTATTATCAAATCTAGCGAACAGAAAAAAGAAAACTGGTACATAATAAGGAATCTAAAAGACTATAATTATCCTAAATTTGATATAAAACATTATTTGAACGAAAACGATTATAAAAGATCTTTAGATTCGTTGGGGATATCTGAAAAAAATATGGAGCATACAGATGGAACTATTCCGTGGAGTTTGCATCTATAAAAGAGTATAAAAATATGGAGTTCACCAAGATGAAGTTATTATACAAATGTCTTATATTGATATTTATATGAATCAAACAGACAATCATATTGCATGGTGGGAAACGTTATTCTGAAAATAACAATGAAGCAGTGCAAAAAGTATGTAAAATCAGCGGACCACATTTTCCTAGACCGAATAGATATACAGGTAGAGATACAAGCCGTCCCCTTCAAGGAATCAGCCGGCAACAGCCCGGCGAACCTTCCGCAAACGTGCGTCAGCGCGTGATGGCTGCACGTAAGGTGCAGACAGCGCGTTACAAGGAATCGAAACTGATCTATTGCAACGCCCAAATGACAGACCGCATGATCCAGCAATATTGCAGACTGGACGAAAAAACGATGACCCTCCTTCAGGCAGCCATGGAGCGGCTGAACCTTTCCGCCCGTGCATACAGCCGCATCCTCAAGGTCGCCCGCACCATTGCCGACCTCGAAGACAAGGAAAACATAGAGATGCAACATGTGGTGGAGGCTGTAAGCTATCGCAGCCTGAATCGTGGAGATTGGGCGGAGAGATAAATATTGATATAATAAGTCAAATGATGAAAGTAAGCATAAAATTCATAATAGTTATTGTGTTCCTGATGTATTCTATACAGGTTGCCTTTGCCCAAACAGCTGCAAATAAAGAATACTACGAGGAAGCATACATGGAAATGGCAGATATGCTTGATGGCAAGGCACCTATATCTATCCGTCGAGCAGTCTTTATTGCAGAATGGGCTTACCTTGCTGGTAATCTGGATTACGAAAAAGACTTCTGTGAGCCTATACAGAAAGATGTTGCCTATATGAAACGCTGGATGGCTGCTAACAACCTGTCGCAATACAAGGCAGCAAAACAGATAGCTCTATGCAATTTCTTTTTCTATCCATGGTCGGGTAATGGGCAGACACCATTCAGATACGATTTCGATGAAAAGGAAAGTTGGGATCATCAATTGGTGTCACGAGTTCTTAAAACGCATAAAGGTCAATGCCATTCGCTTCCCTGGACATTTATGCTGTATGCTGAAGAGTTTGATGCCAATGTGTATCTTGCCAGAGCGCCACGGCATTGTTACATAATGTATAAGGATGAAGACAATCAGTTTCCCGAGGAGTGGGTTAACGTGGAATTGACATCCCAGCAATACATCCCAACATGGGCAAACAAAGAGCAATACGAGATAAAGGATTCTGCTGTAATAGTTGGAACCTACATGACTCCTCTGAACAAAAAGGAAACAATTGCCCGTCAACTATCTGAACTTGCATTGTGTTATTACACAAAATACAAAATATGTGATGCGTTCACACTAAAATGCACGACAAAGGCGTTAGAATACTATAAAATGAATCCGAACGCCATTATCATCAAGGCGAGATCGTTGGAAGCTCAACTGATGAATCATCTTAGATATAACGGAGGATTTAGGGATTCCATTACAGACAATATTGATAGAGAACTGTCGCAATGTTCCATAGACCTAAGGAATACCCACTGGACTCAAGAAACAGAGGAGTTACGTCGCAAGTGGAATAAGACTAAGGAAGAGGTAGATAGTTTAAAACAAAATATGAGAATCATAAAATAGAACCAATATGAGAAGAATTAAAAGAACATTAGCATCATTTGCTCTATTAATCATTGCAATTAGTGCCAACGCATGGCCTTGGCTTTCGCCTTATGCCTATTGCTTCAATAATCCAATAAAGTTTATTGATCCTGATGGAGAAAGACCAAAGGCTTCGGAAGCTGCACTGATGGCTGCGTATGTCTACGGAGGTAATGTTAGTAATTATAGAGAACAATTGAAATCTGCAGGTTGGCAAATATCCTCTTTTCCAACATCTATACAGAAGAACTATACCCGTTTTGACCAAAATGGTTTGCAGTCAACACTATTTCAACGCACAGTAGATGGTGCCACAGAATATGCCTATGTTTATGCTGGCACAAACTCTTTTGAAGATGCTGTTGAAGACATAGCGCAACTTGCTGGTGCCGCCCCACAATATCATACTGCTATAAATAATGCGAGGACATTGTCAAATGAATTAGGCGACAACGAGTTGACATTTGTGGGACATTCTCTTGGTGGAGGTGAGGCTATAGCTTCAAGCATGGCTACGGGCAGAGCAGCAATAACCTTTAACCCTGCATCCGTTAGCGGATTGACTAAACAGTTTGAGGGATTAAACAAAACTCCTGATGTTGTGAATTATCGTGCAATAGGAACTAAGATTGGTATCGGCAATATAAGAATTGGTGGAGATATGCTGAATAATATTCAAGAAAAGATAGGTCTTTCTCTACCAGGAAAGACAATAGGAATTCCAACGGGAATAATACCGACTCATACTATAGATGATTTCTTGAAACATAAACTTCCTGAACCATGAAAAAGATGTTGAAATGGTCACTTTGCATCCTCTTCATTGTATGGTTTGTCAACACCTGTGTTTATCATAGTATTACACATATGAGTAATGACGAACTTGAATGGATAGCAAATAGACATGAAGGTGAAAGGATGTATTTTAAATCCCAATATACGGATATAGACACTCTTAATGTATTAGAGGTTTGCATTCGTAATAACTTAAATCCCATCAATTGGGGGTACTACAATACAAGTAATAAAGAATACACTGCTCATGCTCAAGTACGATATGGATTCAATAATCGCAGAGATGGTGGCATACTGGAAATATGGAAAAAATTCAATGGTGAACCAATATGTTTCTCTTCTGTACTCTTAGATAGTGACTGGTTGAATGAAGTGCAATTGAAAACATCATGCCTCAAAATAAATGGAACCACAATCAATGATATAATGTTGTTCGAAACAACTACAACTAATAAAAACACCAACAATTCGCTAGTGAGCTATGCTTGGAGTAAGAAACACGGACTTGTGCAGTACTCCTTTCAAGACGGAACCACCTTTACTAGGATAGATATAGGAAATCAATAACAAATAGGATGATATAATTAGAAGCAGTACAAAAAGAGAGTAAAATCAGCGGACCACATTTTCTCTGACCGAATAGACATCTATTGCGAGATAAGTGCGGTTCCATTAAAAGATCTCTCTCCAATATGCAACCTGGCGAAGCCAGCACGACGATACGCAAGAGAGTAATCGCCGCCCGAAGGATATAGGAACAGCGTTTCAAGGCACACAAGTCGATCCATTGCAACGCACAGATGACCGAGCGGATGATTCATAAGTATGCCGAACCCGACGAGCAGGGCATACAAATGCTACGAATAGCCATGCAGCGGTTGTCGCTCTCCGCCCGTGCCTACAACCGCATACTGAAGGTGGCACGCACTATAGCCGACCTTGCCGGCTCTGATGATATAAGGACGGAGCATCTCGCCGAAGCAATATCATACCGAATGCTCGACAGGGCAGAATGGTAAACCCAAAGCACAAACAGCTGATATACGAAATAATATTATTACTTTTGCATCTAAGGTGCAAACCGAAATACACAGTACTACATAATAAAAACATCACATCTACAAATGAAAACAACTGCACGCTTTATTTCATTTCTTTTTCTTTGTCTGTCACTCTCTGTACACTGTATGGCATGGGGACAGAAGGGTCACGACACAACCTGTGCAATCGCACAACGACATCTCACACCAGCAGCCCTGCAGGAGATAACGGCACTGTTGGACGGCAAGTCAATTGTATACTGGGCTAACTGGCTTGACAACGCAAGCAACACCGACGAGTATGCCTACTCAAAGACATGGCATTACAAGAATATTGATGCTGCCGACACTTACGAGACCGCTCCACTGCTCGAGACGGGCGATGTGGTACGTGCCATAGAAGCACAGAAAGAGTTGCTCGCCGACAAAAAGCTTGACAAGGCAACACGCCAGTTGGCTTTGAAGATGCTCATACATCTCGTAGGCGACCTGCATCAGCCACTGCACTTAGGTCACAAGACCGACCTCGGAGGTAACAGATGGCGAGTGAATTTCTTTGGTCACGACACAAACCTACACACCGTGTGGGACACCGATCTCGTAGAAAGCACCCACGCATGGGCACATACCGAGTGGGCAGAGGAACTTGATCGATTAGATGCAGCGGCGGTGAGACAGATTTGCCGAGGCACTGCCGACGACTGGGCAAAAGAGTCGTACGCCATTGCCAAGGACATCTACGCCGGCACTCCCGAGAGTTCCGAACTGAGCTATGGCTACATCAGAACATGGGAAAAGACCGTGGAGCAGCAACTGCTTAACGGCGGACTGCGACTGGCATGGCTTCTGAACAGTATACTATAATAACAGCGTTGCGACGTAACGGACAGAACGTCGAAGTGACTAAAAACATTCCTTTTAGTTTGGTGCCCTTCATGAGCCTAGAAAGGGTTGGCATTTGCCGGCAGGCGTAGGGGCATGATTTATCCCAAAACTCTAAGTTTGCAATTCATATTGCAAACTTAGAGTTTTCTTATGTCCAAATAATTAGCTTATCATCGACCGGTTGTAAATGCAGGTTCTGCTTTCAGTGCCCTCATAGCGTTGAGCACTGCCAGCACCATCACACCGACATCGGCAAAGACCGCCATGCCCATTGTGGCAATGCCAAAGGACGCAAAGATGAGTACTGCAACCTTAACGCCTATGGCAAACCAGATATTCTGCCGTGCTATGGCAATTGTACGACGGGCTATGGAGATGGCTGTCGCTATCTTGCCGGTGTTATCGTCCATAAGCACTATATCTGCAGACTCTATCGCTGCATCACTACCTAAGGCTCCCATAGCTATGCCGACATCGGCACGCTTCAACACCGGAGCATCATTTATGCCGTCGCCGACGAAAGCAAGACCTTTGTTTTCGCCTTTCTCGCCAAGCAACCGCTCCACTTCCGCTACCTTGTCAGCAGGCAGAAGCTCCGAGCTGTACTCTTCTATGCCGAGCTGCTTTGCCACCTCGTCAGCCACCTCGCGACGGTCGCCGGTGAGCATGACAACACGTTTCACGCCGATAGACTTCAACTTTGCTATGGCATCACGGCTGTCGGCTTTCACCTTGTCCTTTATCACTATGTATCCGGCATACTGTCCGTCAACAGCGACATGAATGACAGTACCGGCACAATCGACATAGCTAAAGGCAATGCCCTCACTCGACATCATCTTCGTATTTCCCACCAATACCTTTCGTCCTGCCACCTTGGCGCGGATGCCATGACCTGCAACCTCTTCAACATCAGCGACCTCACAGTCGTCGCCGGTCGCGTCGGGGAATGCTGCACAAAGGGCGGCACCGATAGGATGGGTGGTGAAATGCTCTACATGGGCAACCAGATGAAGCAACTCGCGCTCGTCGAAGTTCTCGTGATGAACGGAACTCACCTCAAACTGACCGTGGGTCAGAGTGCCGGTCTTATCGAACACTACGGTGTCGACATTAGCCAGTGCATCCATGTAATTGCTTCCCTTGATGAGGATTCCTGCTCGCGATGCTCCGCCGATACCTCCGAAGAATGTCAACGGCACACTGATGACCAGCGCACAAGGACAAGAGACAACGAGGAAGATAAGCGCACGGCTGAGCCAGAGAGTGAAGAGCTGAAGGGTGAGAGGAGTGCCGGCAGAGAAGAGAGAGATTGCCAGTGGCGGAATGACTGCCAGAGCAATGGCGAGGAAGACGACGATAGGGGTATACACACGGGCAAAACGCGTGATGAACGACTCGCTCTTCGACTTGTTCTCGTCGGCACTCTCAACAAGTTTTATAATCTTCGATACGGTGCTGTCGCCAAAGGTGCTTGTGGTGCAGACCTTGATTACACCGGTCAGATTTATACATCCTGAGATCACGTCGTCGCCGACAGCAATCTCGCGCGGCATGCTCTCTCCTGTCAGGGCAAGCGTGTTCAGCGCAGAAGAGCCCTCGACAACCTTTCCGTCGAGAGCCACTTTCTCGCCCGGACGGATAACGATGGTCTCACCTACGGCAACCTCGTCAGGAGAGACGACAGCCACACTCCCGTCGCGTTCGACATTGGCTACATCGGGACGGATGTCCATCAGATGAGAGATACTCTCGCGACTTCTGTTTGTGGCATACCCTTCGAAGAGTTCGCCTACCTGGAAGAAAAGCATCACGAAGACTGCCTCCGTGAATTCCGTCTCCGTGCCCGGCAGGAAACCGATGCAGAGAGCACCGATAGTGGCTATGGACATAAGGAAATGTTCGTTGAACATGTCGCCATCCATAACGCCCTCGGTAGCCTCCTTCAAGGTGTCGTGACCGATAAGAAGATAAGGCACAAGATATACTAACAGCAACTGCCATGTGGCAAGTGATGCGTGCTTCTCAATCAATACTGCACTTATGAGCAGGACAACAGTAATGGCGACAAGGATAATTTTTCCCTTAAGTCCACCATGTTCATGCTCATGATGATGATGCTCATGATGATGAGTATGGCAATGACCTGACGTACAACATTCTTTACACATAATATTCACGTTTAATTGATTCTAATGCAAAGATAGACAATAACGTATGCAACCGGGTTGCAAAAGTAAAAACATGTGATAGAGGTATTTGTCAAATGTCTTTAACCCGAATCGGTCATTATACTCCTTGAGTGATTTTGTTCTATTGTTGAGCAGATGTGCTGACGTTTCATCGAAGGCGTAGCGGGCTACGGCGAGATTAAATGGCAACGCAGATGTCGGCAAGCAGATTAAAGCAGGCAGGAAGCATGACGGTAATAACAAATCTAAGCAAATGTGGTCTAATGACCAATTAGGGTTTAACCCACATCGGTTATCAGATTTTTCCTTATATGCGCGTTCGATATAAGGAAGGTTTTGTAAAAGAAAGTCGCTTTCGTGATTTTCAGCAAACGAGAAAACCAAAAACAATGATTTGCCAAGTCTGCATGGCAAAACCCCGTATCTTCGAGAATCGAAAAGAGCAAAAACAAACTTCATTCCGTGCTTTTTATATCAAAAAGCGGCGGTTCTTTCTGCTGAAAACAACGGTTTCATCGGCAAGAAACGCAGTTTTTAAACTCAAGAAACAGCGTTTCTTGAAAGTGATTCGTATTTTTCTATCCGCCAAAGAAGTATATTGCGCTGATTATCAACATCTTTCATGTAATGACAAAAATAAACGTTTTTCATCACCGAACGGCAACGCGCCGGCAAATATCGGCTGCACGTATGCTTAGAACAGGCGTTTTGTTAATTTTATTCGCCTATCGTAAGGGCATGATTTATCACGTTTTGCTGTCGCGTTTAACCCAAAACTCTAAGTTTGCAATATGAATTGCAAACTTAGAGATTTGGGTTGAGTGTGATTACCTGTCTCCGGAGGAAGACGGAGCGTGATGCCTCCCACTACACCAATGCGGAACGCGAGAAATCGCGCCACTACATTAATTTATTCTAATAAATTAGATGTGTTTCAAAAAAAAAATGTAACTTTGTGCGCTGATCAATGTAATAAGTCGTATGACACGGTGCGTAAGACTATCGATGATATCATTTTCGGCGATTAATAACGCACTGCTCACGGTAAAGTTGCAACAATGTACCAATTTATAATATCAACAACATGAAATTGAAAAATCTATTAGTTGCCGCGCTCCTAATGGTTTGCGCTGCAGTTCAGGCACAGATGGGTCCTATCCCTGTAGATAAGGACGTGCGCATCGGTAAGCTTGACAATGGTCTGACTTACTACATCCGCCACAACAACTGGCCAGAGAATCGTGCGAACTTCTACATCGCACAGAACGTAGGTTCAATACAGGAAGAGGAGTCACAGCGTGGTCTTGCTCACTTCCTCGAGCACATGTGCTTCAATGGCACCGACAATTTCCCGGGCAACGGTGTGATTCGTTTCTGCGAGTCGATCGGTGTGGAGTTTGGTAATGACCTGAACGCATTCACCTCAATAGATAAGACTGTATACAATATAGACAACGTGCCGACAACACGCGAGTCAGCACTCGACTCCTGTCTGCTCATCCTTCACGACTGGGCTGACGGTCTTACCCTCGATCCCGAGGAGATAGACAAGGAGCGTGGTGTCATCCACGAGGAGTGGCGTCTGCGCACATCGGCTTCAAACCGTATGTTCGAGCGCAACTTAGAAGCACTTTACCCAGGCTCAAAGTACGGCCGTCGCTTCCCTATAGGAAAAATGGAAGTAATCGACAACTTCAAACCACAGGAGCTGCGCGACTACTACGAGAAATGGTATCATCCGACAAACCAGGCTATCGTAGTCGTGGGCGACGTTAATGTAGACCACATAGAGGCAAAGATAAAGGAACTCTTCTCTGGCATCAAGAACCCTGAGAACCAGATTGCTGTCGTTGACACGGAAGTTCCTGACAACGACGAGCCAATCGTTATCGTCGATAAAGACAAGGAGCAGCAGCAGAGCTTCGTAGCACTGATGGTCAAGAGCGACCCAATACCGACAGAGATGAAGTCGGATATGAGCTACCTGGTGATGAAGTACATGATCAACGCAGCAACATCAATGCTCAACGACCGTATGCAGGAAGCTGCACTGAAAGCCGACTGTCCATTCGTAGGCGCAAGCTCTGACTACGGACAGTATATCTTTGCACGCACAAAAGACTGTTTCGAGATGAACATAATGCCAAAAGATCCCTCACAGATAGAGAACGCACTGAAGGCAGCCCTCGTAGAAGCACGTAAAGCGGCAGAGTACGGATTCACAGAGACAGAGTACAGCCGTTTCAAGGAAAACTACATGTCACGGCTGGAGAAGGCTTACAGCAATAAGGACAAGCGCACAAGCCGTCAGTTCTGTCAGGAATATTGGATAAACTATCTTGAACATGAGCCGATACCATCACTCGACGATAAGTATGAGATGATGAAGCAGATTGTGCCGATGCTCCCACTTCAGGGTGTGAACGAGCTGATGAAGGAAATGTTCCCACAGGACAACAAGAATGTGGTAATCCTCAACTTCAACAACGAAAAAGAAGGTGCTACATATCCTACAAAGGAATCACTGCTCAAGGCACTTGCTGATGCTCGTGCAGAGAAGATAGAAGCTTTTGTAGACAACGTAAAGAACGAGCCTCTCATGGCAAAGCTGCCAAAAGCCGGTAAGGTGAAGAAGACTGAGAGGAACGACAAGTTCGGTTACACAGAACTCACGCTCTCAAACGGTGTGAAAGTGATCATGAAGCAGACTGACTTCAAGAAAGATCAGGTGACACTCAGCGGTCTTGGCAAGGGTGGCTCAACACTCTATGGTGCACAGGACTATACAAACATGCAGCTCTTCGATGATATAATCTCTGCCAGCGGTCTTGGCAACTTCTCAAACACGGAATTGCAGAAGGCACTCTCCGGCAAGATAGCAAACTCTGACCTCGGCATAGAAGAACGATTCACAACAATCAATGGTTCTTCTACACCAAAAGATGTAGAGACAATGCTTCAGCTCACTTACCTCTACTTCACAAACATCAAGAAAGACGAGCAGTCGTTCAACACGATAATGAGCACACTTGAGACACAGTTGAAGAACCGTGATCTCAACCCTGACATCGCATTCTCCGACTCAATCACAGCAACTATCTACGCTCACAACCCACGACTTGCACCACTGACAGCAGAGCGACTGAAGGAAGTGTCTTACGACCGTATCCTGCAGATAGCAAAAGAACGCACAGCAAGTGCCGAGGGATGGGAGTTCACCATCATCGGTAACTACGACGAGGCAACAATCATACCACTTGTATGCCAGTATCTCGGTGCACTGCCGGCAAAGGAGAAGAACATGGAGAGCAAGCGTGCACGCATCATGACAAAAGAAAATGTCGACAACATCTTCCGTCGCAAGCAGGAGACTCCAAAGGCTACAGCAGTTATGGTATGGACCAACAGAGATATGCCTTACACCTACGAACGCGATGTACAGATTGACATGATAGGACAAATCCTCTCAATGGAATATCTGAAGAAGATTCGCGAGGATGCCGGCGCATCTTATTCTTGTGGAGCATCAGGCGCAGCACAGATAGGCACCGACGGCTTCCACAACTATGTCATACAGGCTTACTGCCCTATGAAGCCGGAGAAAGCAGAACTCGCACTGCAGATATTGCGCGAAGAAGTGCAGAATGCTACACAGACCATCGACAACGAGAAGCTCACAAAGGTGAAGGAACTCATGTTCAAGCACTACGAAGACAACCAGAAGAAGAACTCTTACTGGGACAACGTGATAACCATGTGGCGCAAGTATGGCATAGACATCCAGACCGATGGTCGCACAATCATAGAGAAGCAGACCACGGAAACCCTTAAGGATTTCATGAAGGAATTTATAAAGGGTAACCGCATACAGGTAGTGATGCTGCCGGAGGAGTAAACCTCTCTGACGCGAATAAGCATAAATAACAAAAAAAACCGACCTCTCCCATTAACGGGAGGAGGTCGGTTGCTTAACACAAGTCGGTCAATAGACCGATTTGCATTTAAAAGAATATGGTAAAAGAGAACCATATAATTATTTTTTTAATTCATTCATTAACAATGTCTTATCTGTTTTCATCCGAATCGGTGTCACAAGGACACCCCGACAAAGTGAGCGATCAGATCTCTGACGCTTTACTCGACCAGTTTCTGGCCTATGACGAAAACGCCCACTGTGCTATTGAGACCTTCTGTACGACCGGTCAGGTGTGCATTATGGGCGAGGTGACATCAGAGGCATACATCGACTTGCAGACCATTGCGCGAAAGACTATCGACCGCATTGGATACACAAAGTCTGAGTATCAGTTTGATGGCAACTCCTGCGGAATCCTTACTGCCATACACGAGCAGAGCAGGGATATAAACCGTGGTGTCAGCCGTGAAATGCCAGAAGAACAGGGAGCAGGCGACCAGGGAATGATGTTCGGCTATGCCTCTGACGAGACAGCAAACTACATGCCTGTCAGCCTTGAACTCTCTCACATCCTCGTCAAGGAACTTGCAAAGATCCGCGAAGAGGGCAAAGAGATGCAGTATCTGCGTCCAGACTCAAAGAGTCAAGTAACTATCGAATACAACGACGACGATACGCCAAAGCGCATCCACACAATCGTTGTAAGTACACAACACGATGATTTCATCCAACCAGCATCCTCATCAGAGGCTGACCAGCTGAAAGCCGACGAACAGATGCTTGCACAGATCCGTAAGGATGTGCTTGAGATTCTCATCCCACGCGTAAAAGCGGTTTGCGATGAGAAGATACTCGCACTCTTCGACAACCGGATTATCTATCACGTGAACCCAACAGGAAAATTCGTTATCGGAGGTCCTCACGGCGACACAGGTCTTACTGGACGTAAGATTATCGTCGACACCTATGGTGGCAAGGGAGCACACGGTGGTGGAGCGTTTTCGGGCAAAGACCCTTCAAAGGTCGACCGCAGCGCAGCTTATGCCGCCCGCTACATAGCAAAGAATATGGTAGCAGCAGGTGTAGCACGCGAAATGCTCGTACAGCTTGCATACGCCATCGGCGTGGCAAAGCCTGTCAGCGTCTATGTGAACACCTATGGACGCAGCAACGTGGACCTCTCTGACAGCGAGATTGCACAGCGAATACAAAAGCTGTTCGACCTTCGTCCACATGCCATCGAGCGCACACTGAACCTGCGACAGCCTATATATTCAGAGACAGCAGCCTACGGACATATGGGGCGTAAGAACGAAGTAGTGGAGAAGACTTTCACAAGCCTCTACCACGAAAACAAGACCATCAGCGTAGAGCTCTTCACTTGGGAGAAGCTTGATCAGGTGGATGCTATCAAGAAAGAGTTTAATCTGTAAGACAAGAAACGTTTTTTGACACAGACAGATTCTATAACAACGACAATCTCGGCTGGTACGGGCAATACGGTACAAAAGTACCGCCAGCCTACACCAGCCGAGATTATTAGCCGTCTGCCGAAGACTGCCACTCCCGAACAGCAGGATTCTGCCGTCCAACGACACATACGCCCCAGCGAGATACACTGGAGCGAATGCCCTGACACCCTGCATCTTCCGGGACAAACAAAGGGAAAGAGCGTATACGACGTCAACATCCCACAATACTACAAAGAGTCTTTTTTCTCTGACAAACCCTACTTCCACCCAGAGCTTACAGGTGGGCGTCAGGGCGTTGCCGGCGACCCCGTGCCTTATACCATTGCCGGCGACAACCTTCTATCGTCACTGCTACTGACGAGCTTCCTCGTGATGACGCTATCCATAATGCGCTCATGGCGATTCATTATGAGACAGATAAAATCATTCTTCTATGTTCAGCGCGCCAACACAACCATACAGTCGGAGACATTGTCAGAGGTACGTTTTCAAATTGTGCTTGGAATAATAGCATGCCTGTTGCTCTCGGTACTGTTTTTTTATTATTTACGCGAGAACGTCACCGAGACATTCACCATAGAACAATACCAGATAATAATACTGTTCACGGGCATCTTCGCAGTATATTTCCTGATGAAACAATTGCTGCATTCGCTTGTAAACTGGACTTTCTTTGATAAGAAAAAATCACAACAATGGAACCGTGCCTTCCTATTCCTGACAGCATCTGAAGGAGTATTTCTCATGCCATTGGTTTTCATACAGTCATTCTTCTACATACCATTCAATTCCTCAACGATTTATATCATCATTGTAATAGTACTATTTAAATTACTTGCTTTTTTCAAAGACACACAAATCTTTTTCCAGCAAAACAATCGTTTTCTGCAGATTTTTTTGTACTTTTGCACATTGGAAATAATACCTCTATTCATATTGTGGAGTTTACTTCTGTTAATTAGTGATTTTTTGAAAGTAATTTTTTAGTACAGAAATGATAAAAAAGATTCTGGTATCTCAACCAAAACCTGCAAGCGACAAATCACCATACTATGACCTTGAGAATGACTTTGGCGTAGAGTGTGATTTTCGCCCATTCTTCAAAGTAGAGGGAGTAAGCGCACAGAACTTCCGCGAGCAGCATGTCAACATACTCGACTATACAGCAGTAGTATTCACTTCACGTCATGCTATAGACAACTTCTTCTCACTTGCAAAGGAGATGCGAATAACCATCCCCGAGACAATGAAATACTTTTGTGTCATTGAGAAGATTGCATTATATATCCAGAAGTACGTACAATACCGCAAGCGCAAGGTCTCATACGGTACGACAGGAAAATTCGACGACCTCATACCACACATGATGAAACATAAGAACGAGAAGTTTCTCGTTCCGCAGAGTGGCGTTCACAACGATGATATCAAGAATCTGCTCGACTCAAAAGGGCTGTTCCATAAAGAGTGTGTTATGTATAACACCGTCAGCAACGACTTCACAGATGAGGAGAAAGAAAAGTTCTCATACGATATGTTGCTATTCTTCAGTCCTACAGGCGTAAAGGCATTGAAGAAGAACTTCCCCGACTTCAAGCAGGGCAACATCAAGATAGGTGCTTTCGGTCCGGCAACAGCTCAGACAGTAAAGAACGAAGGGTTGCGTCTCGACCTTGAGGCACCATCAGAAAAGCATACATCGATGACAGGCGCACTACGCGAATATCTACGCGACAACAACAAATAAATACAATTTCAACACCGCTTATGGACGAAGCCGTTCGCTTCACATTATCTAAGGAAGAACGAATATCGAGCAAAAGACAGATTGACAGACTCTTCGGAGGAGGTGGAAGTCGTTCGATTACTTCCTACCCTATCCGGGCGGTGTATCTTCTCGAAAGGACCGACGGCGAGAAAACTCCAGTGAGCATACTTGCCAGCGTGCCGAAGAAATGTTTCAAAAGAGCAGTAAAGCGCAACAGGGTGAAACGCCAGTTGCGCGAGGCATACAGGAAGAATAAACATTCTATTATAAATAAGGTGAACAGTCTGGAAGGAATGTCGCTTATGATTGCCTTCATCTGGATGGAAAATAAACTCTACGACTCCAAGACAGTGGAACAAAAGATAAAGAACCTTCTGCAACGCATTGAGGAGAAGGTTAGGCACGAAAAAGGCAGAGAGCAAACAATACAGCCATGAAGCAACTGTTGCACTACATATCTAAAAGTCTTGTGTGGCTGATGATATTGCCAATACGCTTCTATCAGACATTCATCACACCATACACTCCTCCGTCATGCCGGTTTGTGCCTACATGTTCTGAATACGCACGTCAAGCACTAAGCAAGCATGGTCCCATTAAAGGATCGTATCTTGCAATACGACGATTACTAAGATGTCATCCCTGGGGTGGAAGCGGGTATGACCCCGTTCCGTAACTTGTCCGAAAGGCGCCCCGATAAATTAATATATAACAGCCTGAATAGACAGGCAAAAAAAGAAAAGTCTATTTTAATGAAGAATTTTGTTGAAGAACTTACCTGG
>CAJPPF010000011.1 GCA_905372445.1 uncultured Prevotella sp.
TTTTTGTTTCAAATAGTAAGCGTTACTGAAAACATTCCTTTTAGTTTTGTGTCTTACACGAGCCGAGAAAGGGGCGTTATTTGCCGGACGGCGTAGGGGCGTGATTTATCACGTTCCGCCTCAGCTCTGAGTCCATTGCGCGAGCTATTTGCTTCTCGTAGATTGCGGAACGTGATAAATTACGCCCCTTCGCCTGCCGGATTGCCTGTTTCCCAGAGGATTGCTTAAGCGTGATAAATCACGCCCAAAAGGTTTCATCTTACTCAATTCTTCGCTATAATTTATTTACCGGACACCAATAATTCGCCGTTCCTTTTTTTACATGAGTTCCGTCCCCCGTCGTCCTTTTCCAAGTCGTTCAAAAGAGGCAAATTGCAAAAATCAAGAAATCATTATTGGCGTATTATTCGACACACTACGCATCATGAATGCCTACTGCTCAATAATTCCACTATCAAAGAACTTCAATACCGGTGTCATGAATCGCGAGATATTCCTATGTATCGGCATTCCGTGATAGTCGTGCTTTATGGCGCCTACCATAATCATCAACCGCTTTCGTGCTCTGGTCATTGCCACATAAAGCTTTCTTGCGTCTTCTGCCTTAAGCTGGGCATTGTCCTTGGAGAAATAACCCGGATACCTATCGTCTGCAACATCAAAAACTATGACATTATCAAACTCAAGTCCCTTTGCCTTATGTACTGTCGTAACAAAGATATTCTCGTCAACGATGTCGCTCGAGCAGAGGTCGCTTTCCTTCAGAGTTGTAATTTCCAGAATGTGATCAGCAATCTGTTCGTGAAGTGTTTTTTCCTGTTTTTCGTCAACCAATTCCTTTGCCACATATCTGAGCATATACTCATAGCCTTTCACCTCCTTCACATAGTTATCCTCACGGGCACGCTCATAGACCCGCCTCAACATATTTATTATCAGAGGCTCGCCGATTTCCGTCTGCATCAGGTATTGGGCATCACGTGTCATGTCGTACAGAGGTTGATAGTTACGTCTTAGCACTGCAGCTTTTTCCCTTACCGACTTCTGACCGAGAAACTCCTTCTGCAGGGGAATAATATTTCTGGCACGCTCAAGACAATGCTTCACCACATTACACGTCGCCGCCACGTCGGCATCAGCCAAATGACTGTTCTCACCCTCAAGATGAAGCACCTCAAGCAGGTATTTCAACTTATACTGATACAGCGCAGGTTCAAGCAACTTTGCCAGTTTTAAAGAATCGAAATAAACTTTACATTTTCGTCTCAGGTCAACCTCAGGCAAATAGCGTCTCAGATTCCAGTCAAGAATATTGTAATCGTAGTCGGCATTATGTCCCAACAACACTCCGTCACCCACATAATCCATGAACATCCGCAGGGCTTCCTTCGCCGGATACAATGTGTTGTGCTTCATCTCTTCAATGACGGGGTTCTTTATGTCACCGAGCATCTGCGGAATCTCTCTGTCAGTGTGTATGAACACCTTAAAATCCGAGTTGGGCACTACCTCGCCGCCACGCATTTTGACAGCGGCAATCTGCACTATGTCATCCTCAGTCACACTAAGACCTGTAGTCTCCGTGTCGAAGACGACTATCTCCTTCGACGCATCACTGCAAGCCTGCTCAAACCTCATGACATAACTATCCATTATCACTTCGCCCTCGCCGTGGGCAAACAGATCGGTAGGCAGAAGGGCGCAATTCATCATTTCGCGTATGAATTTTCGTGCAGAAGCATTCTGTTCGTACACACGGAAGCCTTTCAGAATGCGTGCCCACGCAATGAAGTTATGTTCATTGGCGAAAACACTCAGATGAGCCAGTATGAGTTTCATGTCGGGCAGGGCAAACATATCCGTTCCGGAAACCTTGAAATGCTTCACTCCAAGGTCGGTCATACGGCTGCTTATGATGTCGGCATCATTGTTGGAACTGACTATCACAGCCACCGTCTCATCACTGCCGTTATCATTAGATGCCGAAAGTTCTCTGCCTTCGTTGGCTTTCCACCCTGCAAGGCGCATCGCCTGCTGAGCCGCATCCATATATTCCTGATCGAGGGTGTTGCTCGACATAATGCACAACTCGTTTCCGCTACGCACAGGAACATAGTCGGACGTGGGCAACATGTCCTTCCGGATGTGCAGCACATGGTAGGCGTAATGATTGAACACCTGCAACAGATATTTCGGCGAGCGATGATTTTTCACCAATCGGTGTATGTTGCCCCGACAGCGTTCCTTCAGCAGTTCCAGCGTACTCATTTTCGCTCCCATGAAAGAAAATATAGCCTGCTGTTCATCGCCTAAGTATATCACGTGAGAATCAACAAGGGCATCAGTAGAAAGCAGGTCGACAATCTTCAGTTGCATAGGGTTTAAGTCCTGCACCTCGTCAACCTGTACCCAAGGATAACGCCTGAACTGATACTTTGCTTCCGCCGTCGCGCGGTCAGAATGGGCATCAGTGTCTTTACCATTGCCATTAGCGATAACGATGTCTTCTGCAAGAGCATCGTAAGCCAGAAGCAGCAAGTCCTCGAAATCGACAAGGTGATTCTCACGTTTGTAATTAGTATAGAACAGTGCCGCCTCCATTTTTTTTAACAGAGATTCCACAGCTCTCATAAACCCGATGTCGCTTCCGATGCCGCTACTCACTACTCCTTCAGAAACGTCAAGCGAGTGTATGCCATTCTCACAATCATGATTATGAGCATCATGCCTGTCCGTCGTGGCATGTACTGACGGCGACGACGGCATATCAACAGACACCTGGCGTTCGTTGAGCATAGTGCGGTATGTGTCGGGATGGTGGTAAATGTTGAGCAGTACTTGTGGCGTAAATGGCTGACGTGTCAGCTGGCATAGTTCCTTAAGCGTAGAAACATCTTCTGCAGAGAGGCTTTCCGGATGCAGGCGTATGGATTTTGGATGTTCTTTTTTAATCTGATACATCAGCGCCGACAACTGTATGGCGTTGAAATATTCTCTGCGACGCCGGTTGTTGACGGCTACAAACGTCTCGTCCTCATTGAGGAAACGGGCGATGATGCTTATTGAATCGGCGTCATCGATAACGCTCGTCTCCGCAGGAATCAGAGCATTCTCAAACAAGAACCGTGCACAAAAACGATGAATATTACCCACGAAGATGTTATCAACGCCGCGAACGTCAGCGTCGTTGTCGTCATGCCCCGCTCCGGAAGTCGCAACCTCCACGACATGAGTCCCATGCTCCATATTGTCATAAGCCCCTGTTGCAGAGGCTGTGTCGGTGTTTAAAGTCCCGCCAAGGGTCTGCATTATTCGCTCCTTCATGCCGCGGGCAGCACGATTGGTGAACGTCAGGCAGAGCATATTCTCATAGTTGACACCCATACTGTGGGCGTAGCGGATGCGTTCGGTCAGTATCTGTGTCTTTCCACACCCCGGAGGTGCCAACACTAAATGACTGCCACTGTTTATTTCGATAACGGCTTTCTGGCTTGAGTCGGGAGTGAATCGCATGATTGGGCTACAGGATTTATCAGAATGAAAGGAATAAAATAAACGATAGAAAAAAGCAGCAAGCCCAATCCGTCTGTCGACCGGCATGAGACTTGCTGCTGATATTGCTTTTTACGTTGTGGCAATTACTCCACAAAGGAAACTATGAGAACATATTATTTCTTCTCGATGTCCTTGAAGTACTTATAAGTTGACACCTTCAACTCATCGGTAGCAGCCTCATCGCAAACGATGATTCCTGCAGGATGGCTCTGTAGTGCAGAGATAGTCCATGCCTGTGTGATAGGTCCTTCGATGGCAGCCTGCAGAGCACGAGCCTTATTGTGGCCGTTGCAGAGGATCATTACCTCCTGCGCGTCGAGCACGGTGGCAACACCAACAGTGACCGCAGTCTTTGGCACTTTATTGATATCATTATCGAAGAATCGGCAATTGGCGATGATTGTGTCGGTTGTCAATGTCTTCTGACGGGTGCGTGATGAGAGAGAAGAGAACGGTTCGTTGAACGCGATATGACCATCAGGACCGATACCACCGATGAAGAGGTCGATGCCGCCTTCCTCTTCGATTGCATTCTCGTAGTTGGCACACTCCTCATAGAGGTCCTCTGCATTGCCATTGAGTATATGTATCTGCTCGGCAGGGCAGTCGATATGATCAAACAGATTACGGTGCATGAACGACCAGTAGCTTTCCGGATGCTCCTTTGGAAGACCTACATACTCGTCCATATTGAATGTGACAACATTCTTGAACGACACGCGCCCCTCCTTATAAGCCTTGACGAGAGCCTTATACATTCCTATCGGAGAAGAACCTGTAGGAAGTCCAAGGACAAACTTACACTCCTCAGTAGGTTCAAACTCGTTGATTCTCTTGATTACATACTCCGCAGCCCATTGTGACAGAGCTTCATAGTCTTTTTCAATAATTACTCGCATAATAACATATTACTAATTTCAAACTGTTAGATAGCTATTTTCTGCATCCTCGGATTACCACTCCTTATACACTTTCTTCGCAGGGAACTTATGCTTTGCATAGGTCATGTTGTATAAATCATAGAGGTCGGTCATACGTGTTATACGTGGAAGGAACTCATCGTAAGTGCCTTTCTTATTGCACCAACCCTCTTCGGCAATGGCTGCAAGACGTGGGAGCAGCATATACTCTGCCTGAATAGGTGTCGGGATATACTCGGTCCAAAGGTTTGCCTGAACGCCAAGGATATGGCTACGGTTCTCCGGTGAGATATCATCAGGGATTGACACCATGGAATAAACCTTCTCGAGTGGCAGGTAGCCGCCTATTGCCTGAGGCTCATCGCTTTTCCGCGGATCCTCCTGATAGTAGTCAAGATAGCAATATGTTGTAGGCGACATGACTACATCATGACCCGCCTGAGCTGCAGCGATACCATGTTCCATTCCTCGCCAGCAGTGAATTGTAGCGCTCTTATTTATGTCGCCTTCGAGAATCTCGTCCCATCCCATGATGCGGCGACCACGTGAGTTGACGAATTTCTCAATACGATTTGTGAAATATGACTGTATAGTACCGGTGTTCAATCCCTCACGCTCCATGAGAGCCTTGCACTTCGGACAGTCGGCAGTGCGCTTCTTCGGTGCCTCATCACCACCGATGTGGATCATTTCTGAAGGGAAGATATCGATTATCTCTGATAACACGTCCTCACAGAACTGATAAACTTTCTCGTTGCCCATGCAAAGAATATCTGGAAATACGCCCCAATTGGTCTCCACCTCGTAAGGTCCACCAGTGCAACCAAGCTCAGGCATAGCAGCCAAAGCCGACATTTGATGACCGGGCATATCAATCTCCGGAATAACCGTTATGTAACGCTCACGGGCATATTCCACGATATCGCGTGCCTGATCCTGAGTGTAATAACTGCCATAAGGAACGCCATCGTATATCTGAGAGTTATGTCCTACAGTCGTCTCCTTACGTACACTGCCGATAGCAGTGAGCATAGGATACTTTTTAATCTCTATGCGCCAGCCTTGATCCTCTGTCAGATGCCAGTGGAAACGATTCATATTGTGCATTGCGATGAGGTCAATGAACTCCTTGACTTTTTCAACAGGGAAGAAATGACGACCGCAATCAAGCATCATTCCGCGGTATGCAAAGCGAGGATTATCGGCAATCTTTACCGCAGGAAACTCCACTTGATCAACCTTTGTGGTAGGCAATGATTTGCGGAGAGTCTGAATACCATAGAATACTCCTGCAGGAGTCTTACCAAGCACGATAATCCCCTTGTTGTCAACAGTAATAGAATAACCTTCATCCTCTGTCATCTTCGGATCGAGCATCAGTTTTATAGTGTTGGCAGGTGCCTTGGCAGTGTTGGTTGAAAGTGCCAGAAGTAAGCCAGTATTCTTTTGTACATACTCCTTAAGGAACATGGCATTGCGTTCCATTTCCTCATTGCCCTCGATAAAGGCAATACGAGTACGGGCATTAAGAACGAAAGGAGCGTTAGTAGATAGATTGACGCTCTGTGGCATAGGCACTACATTGTAGTCAGCCTTCTGGGCAAAAAGAGTCATTGTAACCATTAAGCTGCAAATGACCAGCGTGATTTTTTTCATTATCATAAAGTTTATATTAAATCCGATTACAAAAGTAGTGTTTTTTTTGCAGAAACGCAAAATATATTGTAAATTTGCACTTGTAAGTATATAATATTATAGAATATCGATGCGCAGACTGCGCTCGGGAAAATCAAATGCGTGAATTTGTAATATCAGAAGCAAAGACAGAGACTGCTGTCATAGTTGGTCTCATCACACCCCAGCAGGATGAGAACCGTACAAACGAATACTTGGACGAGCTTGAATTTCTTGCCGATACCGCCGGCGCACATATCGTGAAGCGTTTCACTCAAAAGGTGAACGGTCCACACGGTGCAACGTATGTCGGAAAGGGAAAGCTCGATGAGATAAAGCAATATATAAAAGAATGTGAGGACCGCGCCGAAAATGAAGAGGTAATGCCAGACGGAACACCGTGGTGCGAGGTGGGAATGGTAATATTCGACGATGAGCTGTCGCCGAAGCAACTGCGAGTGATCGAGGGCGAACTGAAGGTGAAGATTCTTGACCGCACAAGTCTTATATTGGATATCTTTGCCATGCGTGCCCAAACAGCAGAGGCAAAGGCACAAGTAGAGATAGCTCAATATCGTTATATGCTGCCGCGTCTGCAGCGGCTATGGACACACCTTGAGCGTCAGCGTGGTGGTGCTGTAGGGCTTCGAGGTCCCGGAGAGACCCAGCTTGAAATGGACCGTCGCATCATCCTACAGCGAATATCGCTGCTTAAGGAGCGTCTTGTAGAGATTGACAAGCAGAAGACGACACAGCGCAAGAACCGTGGACGGATGATTCGAGTGGCACTCGTAGGATATACCAACGTAGGCAAGTCAACGATAATGAACCTACTCTCGAAGAGCGAAGTGTTTGCCGAAAATAAGCTCTTTGCCACTCTTGACACCACCGTAAGGAAGGTTGTAATAGAGAATCTGCCGTTCCTCCTTGCCGACACCGTTGGGTTCATACGCAAGTTGCCTACCGACCTTGTCGACTCCTTTAAGTCGACACTCGACGAAACCCGCGAGGCTGATATGTTGGTGCATGTGGTTGACATATCCCACCCTGACTTTGAAGAACAGATAAAGGTTGTTGAGAACACATTGGCTGAACTTGGATGTGCGGACAAGCCTTCGATGATTCTGTTTAACAAGATTGACAACTACAAATGGGTGGAGAAAGATGAGGACGACCTGACACCAATAAAAAAGAATGAAATCTCGCTTGATGAACTCAAACGGACATGGATGGGACGCCTGAACGAGAACTGTATATTCATTTCTGCAAGGGAAAAGGAGAACATAGAGCAGTTCAAAAACACGCTATACAATAAGGTAAGAGAGCTTCATGTGCAGAAATATCCTTATAACGACTTCTTGTATCCTGTAGTAGAAGAATAGTAATGCCACAAAAGAATATGATGTAAACAAAGAAACACTAAACCCAATACAGTAATGAGCAGATTACTAACAGAACACGAGATACGAGTGCTGAAAGACCACGGCTGCTCCGCAGAAGACTGGACAGCAATTAATGTCGGTGAGGATTTCTCGCCTGAATATATATATTATGTGGATTTCTACGGTGAGGTAAACCTCGGTTCATTCACAAAGACCATAGAAATAAGCCGAGGATTCTACAAACATTCAGGAATACGCAATGCAACGCTCAGAAACTGTACGATAGGCGACGACTGCCTTATAGAGAACATCGGTTCGTATATAAACAACTATATCATAGGCGACGACTGTATAATATCTAATGTCAGCACGATAGAAACTACCGAAGGCGCCACCTACGGCGAGGGCAATATCATATCCGTACTCAACGAAGTAGGAGAAGGCAACGTAATGCTTTTCCACGGTCTTACCTCACAGGTAGCAGCGTTAATGGTCAAATACGAGAAGGATATAGAGTTCACGCAAGCCATACGTAATATGGTAATCGGTGAGATAGACAACAAGGTTCGTGACTGTGGTTTCCTTGGCGACAACGTGAAGATTGTCAACACTACAGAGATTACAAACTCTATAATAACCGACAACTGCGAGGTACGCGGCGCTACTCGAATCGCCGACAGCACTATACAAAGCACACCTGATGCCAGTGTCTTCATCGGAAGCGGCGTTATCTGTGAGAACTCAATTGTGTTCGATGGCTCAAGTATCATCGATAACTCACGAGTAGAGAACTGTTTCGTAGGTGAAGCATGTAAGATTACAAGCGGGTTCTCTGCCGAGAGTTCCTTGTTCTTTGCCAACTCGTATATGGCAAACGGTGAGGCTTGCGCTGCTTTCTGCGGTCCTTTCTCTGCAAGTCACCATAAGAGCTCGCTACTCATCGGCTGCGAATTTTCATTCTATAATGCCGGCTCTGCCACCAACTTCTCAAACCATGCCTACAAGATGGGACCGATGCACTTCGGTAAATTCGAGCGTGGTGTGAAGACTGCCAGTGGCTCATATATTCTCATGCCAGCCTATATCGGTCAGTTCTCCGTTTGTTTCGGTAAGATAATGTTTCATCCGGATACACGCAAGTTGCCTTTCTCATATCTTATGGCATACGGCGACGAGATGATACTTGTGCCTGGACGCACACTGACAACAGTAGGTCTCTACCGCGATATACGCAAATGGCCACGCCGTGACAAACGCCCACTGTCAACACGGCTGTCGATTGTGAATTTCGATTGGCTCTCACCTTTCTCTGCCGGACGCATCATGACAGCAAAACGCACGTTGGAAGACCTGCGTAGGGTCTCGGGCGATAATGTGCAATCATACAATTACCACGATTATGTCATTAAGGCTTCTTCGCTCCGTAAGGGTATAAAGTACTACGACATCGCCCTGCGCATCTATATGGGCGCAGTAATGAAACGTCATCGTCTTGAATATCCTAAATCAGAAATCGGTAAGGGCAAATGGAGTGACCTGTCGGGTCTGCTCATTCCCGAGACAGAAGAGCAGCGTATTGTAGAGAGCATCAAGAACGGCACGATAACCTCCACACATCAGATTCGCGAAGAGTTACGGACAGCACATAACAACTACGCCGAATATCGCTGGGCGTGGAGTTACCGCCTGCTCTGCGAATACTACGAAGTAGATGAAATAACAAAGGAGATAGCGGCAAAGATTCACAAAGACTATATCACAGCGCGCAGGGCATGGATTGCCGAGATTCGCAAGGATGCAGAGCGTGAGTTTGAATTAGGCGATGTTGACGAGACAACGTATCAGAATTTCATCAACGACCTCAACAAGGAAGTGGAATTTGAGAATCTGAAGTACGATATGTAAAACAAGAATACTATTTAAACAATATTTTATGAAGAAACTATGTCTTTTGGCATTATCCATCGTTTTGTGCTTCGGTGCAAGTGCGAAGGACTACAAGTACTCTGCCGTTGAAGGCGACCCTATGGGAGTACGGATGTATACCCTCAACAACGGTCTGAAGGTTTATCTGTCGGTAAACAAGGAGCAGCCACGTGTCACTGCATACATCGCAGTCAACACCGGTTCAAAGAATGATCCGGCTGAATACACAGGTCTGGCTCACTATCTGGAGCACCTGATGTTTAAAGGTTCCAAGCAGTTTGGCACAACGAATTACACGCAGGAGAAACTTTATATCGACAAGATCACGGCACTCTACGAGGAGTATCGTACACTGACCGACAAGGAACAACGCAAGGCAAAGTATCATGAGATAGACTCTGTCAGCCAGATTGCCGCACAATACAATATCCCTAATGAATATGATAAGCTTATGGCGCTCATTGGCAGCGAAGGCAGCAACGCATACACCTCATGGGAAATAACGTGCTATACCGAAGACGTGCCAAGCAACGAGCTGGAGCGCTGGGCAAAGATTCAGGCGGATCGTTTTCAGAATCTCGTAATGCGCGGTTTCCATACCGAGCTTGAGGCTGTGTATGAAGAGAAGAACATATCATTGGCAAGCGATCAGGAGAAGGCTTTCGATGCCTTTATGCTGAAACTATTTCCAACCCATTCCTACGGCACACAGACAACAATTGGTACTCAGGAGCACCTGAAGAACCCATCACTGATTGCCATACAGAATTATTACAACCGCTATTACGTTCCTAACAACATGGCAATTGTAATGGCAGGAGACCTTGATTTCGACAGTACAATCTCCACTATCGACAATTATTTCGGCGATTGGAAGCCGGGCAATGACCCTTCTGGTCGCACCTTTGCAGAGCAACCTGTGTTCACTACCCCACAGGAGACCTTCGTAGTGGGTCAGGAGCAGGAGAACATCATGCTGGGCTGGCGCTTCAAAGGTGCCGCCGACTTGCAGAACGACACTCTTCAGATGATGTCGCAAGTGCTCTCTAATAACAGTGCAGGACTGATAGATCTCAATCTTAACCAAAAGATGCTCGTACAAGAAGCATCTGCGGCAACACTGCCACTAAAGGATTATTCTGTTTTTGTAATCGGTGGTGCGCCTAACGATGGACAGCCCCTCGATGAAGTACGACAGCTGCTGCTCGGCGAAGTAGAGAAACTGAAACGTGGCGAGTTTGACGACGATCTCCTCGTATCAATCGTGAACAACGAGAAACTCCAGTATCTTAAGCGTCTCGAGAAGAACAGAGAACGAGTGTCGGTGATAGTCGATGCATTCATCAACGGCGAGGACTGGGCGCAGCACGTAGGTCAGATTGACCGCATGGCGAAGCTCACCAAGGCAGATATCGTCAGCTTCGCAAACAAATACCTCACTCAAGGATACATATATGTGGAAAAACGCATGGGCGAGGATACCTCCGTGAAGAAGATAGAGAAGCCTGTCATTACCCCTATCCCAGCCAACAGAGAGTTGCAAAGCACATTCCTCGCTGACATGGCAGCCGAGAATGTGAAACCGATACAGCCGGAGTTTGTAGATTTCAAGAAAGCGCTGAACTTCACAAAGACAAAGAGTAACCTCCCTGTCATATACGTACAAAACAAGGAGAACGACCTTTTCAACCTCACATTCATGTATGACTTCGGTACAGAAGCTGACAACAGATACGATATAGCAGCCAATTACCAGATGCTGATAGGCACAAAGAAACTCACACCCGAGGAGATTCAGAAACAGTTCTACAAACTTGCATGCGACTATAAAATCAACGTGTCAGACGACAAGTTGACCGTTACGCTGTCCGGTCTTCATGAGAATATGCAGGCAGCCCTCACTCTTCTGAACGACGTGATGCAGAATGCTGTTGCCGACAAGGAAGTCTATGCACAGTTCGTCGACCAGATTCTCAAGATGCGTCAGGACGACAAGAAGGAGCAACGCGCTTGTTTCTTACGCCTTTGGAACTATGCTCTGCACGGACCACGTAACGTCTACACAAACATAATGAGCGAGAGTGAACTCAAGGCGACTGCGCCATCAACATTCACAGACCTGATAAAGAGACTTAACGAAATGGAGCATACCGTGCTCTACTATGGTCCTGCAAGTGAGAAAGAACTGTCTGCAATAATCACCAATGCACATAAGACAAGCAAGAAACTCCGTGCCGTACCACAGAACAAGGCATACGAGTGGACAACAACGCCACAGACAGAGGTGTTCATTGCACCATACGAGGCAAAGAACATCTATATGCGAATGCTCAATAACAGCAATAAGCCGTGGAATGTCAGTGAGTATCCATTAATTAACGTGTTCAACGAATACTTCGGCGGAGGCATGAACAGCATCGTATTCCAGGAGTTGCGCGAGACACGTGGACTGGCTTACAATGCCAATGCTTTCTATGTCACACCACCAAAGCTACACAACCCTGAGTACACACTCATGCACATCATCTCGCAAAACGACAAGATGATGGACTGCATCAATGTCTTCAAGGAGATTACCGACAAGCTCCCTGCCAACGATGCAGCCTTAGACATCGCAAAGCAGAGTCTGATGAAGAGCATAGCAGCAAACCGCATAACAAAGTATAACCTCATCACCACCTATTTATATAATAAGGAGCGTGGGATAGATTACGATATCAATAAGCCTCTCTATGAGGAAATCCCTTCATTGACAATGCAGGATGTGGTCAACTTCGAGCAGAAAAACATCGCAGGAAAGCCTCTACACTACATCATACTCGGCGACGAGAAAGAGCTTGACATGAAGGCACTTGAGAAGGTTGGACCTGTAAAGAAGCTGACCTTAGAGCAGATTTTCGGTTATTAAACCTTCGTTTCAACCCAACAGACAATATCAACGAGTTAGGAAAAAATATAAAAACAAATCATTATGGCAAATGTAGAATTTAAGTATTCCCCTATGTTCCAGCTTGGCGAGGACAAGACACAGTATCGCCTGCTGACAAAGGAAGGCGTGACAGTTAGCGAGTTTGAAGGACATGAGATTCTCAAAGTGTCCAAAGAAGCGCTGACGCTCCTTGCAGAGACCTGTTTCCACGATGTGGAATTCATGCTCCGTCGTGAGCACAACGAGCAGGTGGCAAAGATTCTCTCTGACCCAGAGGCATCAGAGAACGACAAGTATGTAGCACTGCAGTTTCTCCGCAATGCCGAGACAGCAGCCAAAGGAGTACTTCCTTTCTGCCAGGACACCGGCACAGCTATCATCCATGGCGAGAAAGGTCAGCAGGTATGGACTGGTTTCGAAGATGAGGAAGCACTGTCAAAGGGCGTTTTCAACACATTCGTAAACGACAATCTGCGCTACTCTCAGAACGCTCCGCTCAACATGTACGACGAGGTGAACACCAAGTGCAACCTCCCGGCTCAGATTGACATAGAGGCAGTAGAAGGTGCAGAGTACCGTTTCGTATGCGTGGCAAAGGGCGGTGGCTCTGCCAACAAGACATATTTCTACCCTATGACAAAGGCTACAATCCAGAACGAGGGCACTCTCCTGCCATTCCTCGTAAAGGAAATGGAGCACCTCGGCACAGCAGCCTGTCCTCCTTACCACATCTGCTTCGTAATAGGTGGCACGTCGGCTGAGAAGAATCTCCTCACCGTTAAGCTTGGTTCTATCAAGTACTACGACTCACTGCCTACCACCGGCGACGAGACAGGACGTGCTTTCCGCGACATCGACCTCGAAGAGAAACTGCTCAAGGAGGCGCATAAGATTGGTCTTGGCGCACAGTTCGGAGGTAAGTATCTCGCTCACGATATCCGTGTGATACGTCTTCCACGTCATGGCGCTTCATGTCCTATAGGTATGGGTGTAAGCTGTTCAGCCGACCGTAACATCAAGGCAAAGATCAACCGCGACGGTATTTGGATTGAGCAAATGGATTCTAATCCTACAGAACTCATTCCTGAAGAGTATCGTAAGCCTGGCGAAGGCACTAACGGAATAGAGATTGACCTTAACAATGGCATGGATGCTATACTTAAGGAACTTACTAAATACCCAGTGTCTACACGCGTCAACCTGAAGGGTACTATCATCGTAGCACGCGACATCGCTCATGCAAAGATCAAGGCACGTCTTGATGCCGGCGAGGGACTGCCACAGTATCTGAAGGACTACCCTGTTCTCTACGCTGGTCCGGCTAAGACTCCGGAGGGCTATCCTTGCGGTTCAATGGGACCAACCACAGCCAACCGCATGGACCCATACGTTGATGAGTTCCAGGCTAACGGCGGATCACTCGTGATGATTGCCAAGGGCAACCGTTCAGATGTTGTCACAGAGGCTTGCAAAAAGCACGGCGGTTTCTATCTCGGCACTATCGGTGGCGTGGCAGCGGTACTATCACAGAGTTCTATCAAGTCGATAGAGTGTGTTGAGTTCCCAGAGATAGGAATGGAGGCAGTATGGAAGATTGAGGTAGAGAACTTCCCTGCATTCATCCTCGTCGACGATAAGGGCAACGATTTCTTCAAGCAGCTGAAGCCTTGCGCTTGCTGTAAATAACACAGACAAGGAGCTATGTAGAGAAAAATGTCTGCATAGCTCCTTTTTATTTCAATACACATAATATGCGAAAAATTCTTTTATCCAAAATCATTCAATAGATTCCAAACTGCTTTCGTCTGATTGCGAAGCAGTTTGAAATCTATTGAATGATTTGGTTTAAACCCTAATCGGTCATTAGACCGCATTTGCTTAGATTTGTAATTACCGTCATGCTTCCTGTCTGCTTTAGTCCGCTTGCCGACATCTGCGCTGCCATTACATCTTGACGTAGCCCACTACGTCTTCGATGAAACATCAACACATATGCTCAACAATCTAACAAAATCAGTCAAGGATTCTAATGACCGATTCGGGTTAAAACGCAATATGTTTCATACTGCAGAAAAGAACTATTAGAATTCCAGTTCTGCTACTACAGGATTGTGGTCGGAAATATATCCCCAGCGTGATTCCGGCTTATTTGCGTCTATCTGGTGCTCCTGATAGACAAAGGCATGACCTGTCTTAATGGTTGGCGTGACGAAGATAAAGTCTATCTTCTTACGGTCAGCCATTGGCTGCTTGCCCCAGTCGTGCCATGAATATGAAGGACCTTCTCTATGTGTTGCCATCTTATGAGCATCGTGCAGTACGAATTCATTTGTCGTAATGGTGCGATAAGCCTCCGATGTGTCATTGACATTGAAGTCGCCTGTGAGCACTGCAGGGCGGTCGCCGACAATGTCCTTTATTCTGTCGATGATGAGCAGGGCTGATTTACGGCGTGCTTCAATCCCTACATGGTCGAAATGTGTGTTCACAGCCATGAAAATCTTACCGTTCTTCTTATCCTTGAATTTTGCCCATGTGGCAATACGGCAGCAGGCTCCGTCCCAACCAATAAAGCCTACAGAATCAGGATATTGCGACAGCCAGAACGTGCCACTGTCCATTGCGTCGAAGCGATCCTTGCGGAAAAATATAGGCGATGCCTCACCTTTGTCCTTGCCGTTGTCACGACATACACCTACATAATCATACTCCGGAAGACGTTCGCCAAGGTCAACAAGCTGATTCCAGAGCACTTCCTGCATACCACAGATGTCGATATGCTGCGATTTAATATAGTTTGCAACAGAGTCGCGACGGTATTTCCAGTTGTTGAGCGAATCTTCGGGATTATCGTAGCGAATGTTAAATGTCGCCCATTTCACACGCGTCGTTCTCTCATTACAAGACGCAAACGACTGACTTATAAAAGCTATGACGATAGCAATCAAAAACAACTTTTTCATCTTTATGTAATTAGAAAAGGGGAAGCACACAGCGTCCTCCCCTTTATATTGTCAATTTTCTTATTAAGAGGAACTAATCCTGTATCTCCCAAGCAATGGCACTTGCACCAAGAACAGCAGCAGAACTGCCGTCGAGAGCACTTACAAGGAATTTTGCCTTGCCCTTGAATATGTTCAGAACATTCTCGTCGTAAGCTTTCTTGATAGGGTCCATTATCAGGTCGCCAGCCTTTGTCAGACCACCGAAGAACACGAATGCCTCCGGTGAAGAGAAAGCGCTGAAGTCAGCACATGAGCGACCAAGCATCTCACCCGTGAACTTATAGATATCGAGAGCCACCTCGTCGCCCTTGCCGGCAGCGATTGAGACATCAAGAGAAGTAATCTTTTCAGGATTCAACTCACGGAGAATAGAAGGGCGGTCGGTTGTTGCAAGGATCTCGCGAGCCGAGCGTGCGACACCAGTTGCAGAGCAATAAGCCTCAAGACAGCCACGGCGTCCACATCCACAGCTGCGTCCGTCGCGCTCAGAAATTGTGTGACCAAGCTCTCCCGCAAAACCATCGCAGCCATAAACGAGCTGACCATTGACAACAATACCTGAGCCTACACCTGTGCCGAGGGTTATCATGATGAAGTTCTTCATGCCGCGGGCAACACCATAAGTCATCTCACCAAGAGCAGCAGCGTTGGCATCGTTGGTCAAAGCTACAGGGATTCCAAGGCGTTTTGAGAACAGGCTTGCCAACGGAACGACACCATCGTGACCCCACTCAAGGTTAGGAGCAAACTCTATTGTCCCGTTATAATAGTTGCCATTAGGTGCACCGATACCCATACCCCTGATGAGATCAATACCTCCAACCTGGTCGATTATAAGCTTAAGAGCCTCGCATGCAGCTTTAACATAAGCATTAACGTCGTCACCATATCCTTGGGTCTTAATAGATGTTGTGGCACGAATATCGCCACGACTGTCAACAATTCCGAACACAGAGTTCGTTCCACCAAGGTCAAGCCCAATCACATATGGCTTCATTTCTGTAGTTTCTACCATTTTTGTATTAAGTGTTTTTAGTTAATAAAAATCATATATAAATATGCAGAACCGGCTTATATATACCTGAAAGCTAAAGCCGTATTCTGTGAACAAAGTTAGAAAAAAAACAGAAGAAAACAAAGGTTTTAAACGAAAAAAATGTATTAAACTTAAATAAAGGTACAATTTCACCGCTTTCTCGAAAAAATACAGTAACTTTGCAGGCATTATGCAGGTATTATTTCCAATAAATATAATAGAACTAATCTTCAAGGGTATACTTATAGGCATCATCGCATCAGCGCCGATGGGACCGGTAGGTGTGCTTTGTATCCAGCGTGTGCTGAACAAGGGTCGCTGGCAAGGCTTTGCCACTGGTGTCGGAGCAGCTTTCAGCGACATAATATATGCTCTGCTGACTGGTCTTGGAATGAGATTCATGCTTGACTTCATTACTAAACCTACCCCACTGTTCATCCTGAAAGTGGTAGGCTCACTACTGCTCATGGCATTCGGAGTCTACTGTTTCCGCAGCCGACCACGAGAAGTTCATCTGGTGAATAAGGCAAATATGTCGCTGGGATACAATGCCCATACAGCATTTTGGATCACCTTTGCCAATCCTCTCATCATACTGCTTTTCATTGCCGTCATGGCGCAGTTGTCCTTTGTCGTGCCTAACCATCCGCTGGAGATGGGCATAGGATACTTGAGCATATTTGTTGGGGCTTTACTTTGGTGGTTCGGACTGACATGGCTTGTCGACCAGATAAAAGAGAGGTTCAACCAAAATGGAATACTTATCATCAACAAGGTCATAGGCGCAATCGTCATCATCGTGTCAGCTATATTCCTTGTTGGCACCGTGTTCAATATATACAGCCTCTCATGGTATTGATGACAAACAGTACAAAAGACGGAAGACTATGATAATAGCACAGAAATTAAGAAAAGAGAATATAGCCGAGTATCTGCTTTACATGTGGCAGGTGGAGGATATAATTCGTGCATACAACTGCTCGCTGACACAGTTGAAAAGTGAATATATAGCACGCTTTCAGGTCGACGACATCGAGATATACGAAGAGATGGTTGACTGGTATGGCAACATCATACGCATGATGAATCAGGAGGGGAAGCGCGAGAAAGGTCATCTCAATATAAACGACATCATCGTGCAGGACCTCGGCGACCTCTCCGCACAACTGCTGGCAAGCACTAAGTTCCCGTTCTACAATGCGGAGTATTACCGCGTACTGCCATACATCGTCGAACTGCGCAATAAAGGCGACAAGGACGTAAGCGAGATTGAGACTTGCCTGAATGCGCTCTATGGCGTTATGATGCTGCGTCTGCAGAATAAAGAGGTGTCGCAACAGACGCAGAACGCCGTGAAAGAGATAACGACATTCCTCGGTATGCTTGCCGACTATTACAAGAAGGACAAAGAAGAAGGATTAGAATTTTAAACATGAAGATACTTGTAACTGGAGCCAACGGGCAGTTGGGTAATCAGATGCAGCTCGTGAGCAACAACTCAACTGATGAATATATCTTCACCGATGTGTGCGACGGATATACACATCTCGACATCACTAATATTGAAGCCGTATGTCGGGCAGTCAAAGAACATGGCATTGAGTGCATAGTCAACTGCGCGGCATGGACTAATGTTGATGCTGCAGAGACTGCCGGCGAGAAAGCGGAGACACTAAACGCAACAGCGCCAGAGAATCTTGCCAAGGCAATGAAGGAGGTGGGCGGACTGCTCGTACATATTTCGACCGACTATGTCTTCGGCGGCGACCCATACAACACTCCGTGCCGTGAGGACCAGACCGGTACTCCTACCGGCATCTACGGACTGACGAAACTCCATGGCGAGCAGAGTATCATAGCAACCGGATGCAACCATCTCATAATCCGCACGGCATGGCTATACTCTGAGTTCGGCAATAACTTCTGCAAGACAATGCTTAACCTTACAGCGAGCAAGCCACAGCTCAAGGTTGTGTTCGACCAATGCGGCACGCCAACATATGCCGGCGACCTCGCGCAGGCAATCTTCTACATCATTGAAAACCGTAAGTACGAGGGGCATTCAGGCATATATCATTACTCCAACGAGGGTGTCTGCTCATGGTTCGACTTCACTAAAATGATTGCCGAATATGCCGGTCATGCCGACTGCGACATACAGCCTTGCCACTCCGATGAGTTCCCAAGTCCGGTGAAGCGCCCTGCATACAGTGTCCTTGACAAGACAAAGATAAAAAACACTTTCGGCATAGTAATACCGTATTGGACGGAGTCGCTCCGCCGTTGCATTAATAATCTACAGAATAACAAATAAAAATATCCACATATAATACATGAATCCGGAAATAGAAAGACGCCGTACCTTCGCCATAATCTCCCACCCGGATGCCGGAAAGACAACACTGACAGAGAAATTTCTGCTCTTCGGTGGTCAGATTCAGGTGGCAGGAGCCGTAAAGAGCAACAAAATACGAAAGACAGCAACATCCGACTGGATGGATATTGAGAAGCAGCGCGGCATCTCCGTGTCGACATCGGTGATGGAATTCGACTATCTGCCTGATGCCGAGAACCAGCCTGCTGACGCTCAACCATACAAAGTAAACATTCTCGACACCCCCGGTCATCAGGATTTCGCCGAGGACACATACCGCACACTTACTGCCGTCGACTCGGCTATAATCGTTGTCGACAGCGCCAAGGGCGTGGAGGCGCAGACCCGCAAACTCATGGAAGTGTGCCGTATGCGCAATACTCCCGTAATAATCTTCGTAAACAAAATGGACCGCGAGGGGCGCGACCCTTTCGATATTCTCGATGAACTGGAGCAGGAGCTTCAGATAAATGTACGCCCTCTGTCGTGGCCGATAAACCAAGGACAGAAGTTCAAGGGCGTGTATAACATATACGAGCAGCAGCTTAATCTCTTCACACCTAACAAACAACGCGTGACGGAGAAGGTTGCTATTGACATCTCTTCTTCTGAACTTGACGAGCAGGTAGGCGCTCAAGATGCCGAGCGGCTACGCGAGGAACTGGAACTCGTAAGCGGTGTTTATCCGGAGTTCGACGTCGAGACATATCGCTCAGCAGAGGTTGCACCGGTATTCTTTGGTTCTGCACTGAATAATTTTGGCGTTCAGGAGCTCCTCAATTGCTTCGTAGACATTGCGCCGTCGCCAAAACCTACTATGGCGGAGGAACGTATGGTCAACCCTGACGAATCAAAATTCACGGGATTCATATTCAAGATAACGGCAAATATCGACCCTAATCACCGTTCATGCATAGCATTCTGTAAGGTCTGCTCGGGCAAATTCGTCCGCAACCAGCCTTATCTGCATGTCGGCGAAAACAAAACTCTCAGGTTCTCTTCGCCTACACAGTTCATGGCACAGCGCAAATCAACTATCGACGAGGCTTGGGCTGGCGACATCGTAGGTCTGCCTGACAACGGCATATTCAAGATTGGCGACACTCTGACCGAAGGTGAGAAGATTCATTTCCGCGGTCTGCCGTCATTCTCGCCTGAGCTTTTCAAATATATAGAGAACGACGACCCGATGAAGGCAAAACAGTTTCAGAAGGGACTTGACCAGCTCATGAACGAGGGTGTTGCACAGTTGTTCGTCAACCAGTTCAACGGCAGAAAGATTGTCGGCACGGTAGGACAGTTGCAGTTCGAGGTCATTCAGTATCGTTTAGAAAACGAATATAACGCAAAATGCCGCTGGGAACCAGTGCATCTGCACAAGGCATGCTGGGTGGAGAGCGACGACGAGAAGGAACTGGATGCATTCAAGAAACGCAAATACCAATATATGGCAAAGGATAAGGACGGTCGCGACGTGTTCCTCGCTGATTCCGGATATGTTCTGTCAATGGCACAGCAGGATTTCGAGAACATCCGCTTCCATTTCACTTCAGAGTTCTGACAGAGATAGGAACCTGAAAATCAGAAGTATATATATTGGCAACAACCTCTCTGTGGCTCACCCAGTAAACCCAAAGCGATCAATTTATTACGTGAGTTTGTGATAAGACAGTTCTTGTAACAGTTACAGAAATCTTATCAGGAGATAGCGTATGTAAATAAAAATAATTGTTGCGATTTTTAGCGAAATAGAAAAATAAAAGCAATGATTTGCCAAGTCTGCATGGCATAAAACCCTGTCTTCAAGAACTAATAATAGCTACGAATAACTTCATTCCATGCTTTTTATCTCAAAAAACAGCGGTTCTTTATGCTGAAAAGGGCGGTTTTAGTGGCAAGAAACGTAGGAATTAGACTCAAGAAACGGCGGTTCTTGAAACTGTTTTTCATTTTTGTCGGTATCAAAAAAGTATATCACTCTGATTTTCAGTACCTTTTGCGTAATGTCAAAAATAAGCGTTTTTCGTCAACGAACAACAACTCGACTGCAAATATCAGCTATATGTATGCTTAGAACAGCCTTTTTGTTGATTTTATTCACATCTATCGTAGGGGCGTGATTTATCACGTCCCTCCTTGGCAATCACGCTCTGACGGTTACTCATGTTAGACAAATATGTCGTCATTTACCGGAACGTTTACGGAGGTTGTGCGAGGCGGAACGTGATAAATCACGCCCCTACACGATTCATACTACTCGATTCATCGCTATAATTTGTTTACCGGACACCGATAAATCCGACATAACAGTCTTTACCCGAGCAGTGTCTGAAGTATGCGGTCGGCAGTACGTCCGTCCCAACGTTCAGGGATAGAATATGGCTTTGCATCACCTGCTACTATAGCATGGAGCGTCTCAGCAAGCAGACCGGCGTCTTCATTGACGAGTACATTAGTGCCTTGCTTTACAGTTTCAATATGCTCGGTATAACTATTCAGCGTTATACACGGCACACCGTTGAACGTTGCTTCCTCAGCCACATTGCCACTATCGGTGATGACGCACAGGGCATGGGCTGTAAGATAACCGAACTCAAGATAAGACAGTGGATTAATGAGTACGATATTCGACAAGCTTTCTGCCAGACGGCTCACTACTTCAGCTGCATCGCCACGCAATGGGGTGAATATTTTACGGTGTCTCATCTCATGAGACATAGCATGAAGCATATCGCGCAGCTTATCCTCGTCGGCAAGGAGTGCACGACGGTTGATGGTGAGCACGGCATACTCCGCATCGGCTGCACCGTTCTCATCGAGCACAGCAGGGCGAGAGAAGCGTGGAAGGTTTCTGCGGAGGCTGTCCATAAGGATGTTGCCCACTACATAAATCTTCGATTGCTCTGCAGTAGTGCCAATGCCTGAGCCGGCAGTGAAGAGCAGATCGGACAGTCCGTCGATGACAAGACGATTAATCTCCTTTGGCATATTTATATCAAAGGAGCGTGTGCCTGCCACGAGGTGAGCCAGACGTATGCCGTGTTTCTTTGCCACGATGGCTGCCGCCATAGTCGATGCAAGGTCGTCGACAACGATTACTACATCTGTAGGGTATTCATTGAGATACTTCTCGAAGGCGCTCATCACACCACTTGTTATCTCGTTCACGTTCAGACTGCTCACTCCGAGGTATACATCAGGGCGAGGCATCTGAAGATCTTCAAAGAGAGAGTCTTCAAGAGTCGGGTCGGAAGCCGAACCGGCATAGACAAGCAGATAGTCGACATCACACCCATCCGTCTGTGCTTTCTTTATGGAGTTAATCAACGGCGCTACCTTTATGAAGTTGGGGCGAGCACCGGTCATGAGACATATATGCATATATTCTTATTTATTCAAATGATAGTATAGGACAAAGTTAATGAAAATACCGTAATAAACAAAGAAAAGCCACGGTAATTTAGTCCTTTTGCTATATTCGTCAGAGACGCAGCAAAGTAGAACCAGTGGTTTTGGGAGTGTTTCCGTTGACCTGAACCACGACAACACCGCTAACACGCTCCGGAAGGCTGACACGTTTTTCGTTTGTGCCCACTACGGCGGCATCGGTCAGCAGCAGCTGTCCGGAGGTATTGTAAACCTTGATGTCGGCTGTTTCATCGAGCTGTTCAGGAAAGACAACTGAAAAACTCCCATCGTTATTTATACGATACTGAAGTTGCTCCGCCTGGTTATGACTGATACCCTCGACAGCATCCACACCAAGTATATACAGCAATCCACGATAGACGTCAATCTGTCCGTAGCCGTATTCGTTGTTTGGATAGTTGAGCAACGGGTCGGGATGACTGCTTGTGTGTGCGAGGACATCGAGTACATCCTGAGGTGTCAGGTTGGGATTAGCCTCCAGCCACAGAGCGATAGCACCGCCTACAGCTGGCGACGACATAGAGGTGCCATTGTCTGCCTTCCAGAAATAGGTGCGACCGGCATGCTCGTAGCTGCTGACGAGGTTGTCCTTCTGACGACTGTCGGGATTTGCCTCAAAGAAGAAACTATTGGTAGAGGAAATGATATTTGTTCCCGGAGCCATGACATCGGGCTTTACTCTTCCATCGAAGGTAGGTCCTATGGATGAGAATGTGCTGCGCTTACCATCAATTCCAAAGTTATAGTTAATGGCATTGCCGTACATATTGACAAAACCGGTACTGTAGGCTGTTGCTCCGACACATATCACTGAAGGCAACGACCCCGGAGCTTTGATATTCTTGCCAACACGAGCATCGGCAAGAGTGGGATTTCGTGATTTCTTAACGAAATAGCCACTCTGCAGATAGGTCTCGGTTTCTGCGCCTTCGCCGACAATCTCCACACTGATGAGATTGCCTGCTCCACCGAGATGATCGGGACCGGTGATATAGATTTCCACCACCAACCGGTCGGGATTATAGCAGTCGGGATAGGCTCCCTCAGTAATGACATAATCGCTGTTGGCAATGCGCAGCGTGTCGGAATGTAGCGAGTCGGTCTGCTGGCAAAGCCATTCGGACGATACCGTCAGCGTGTCGTTGTCAGCTCCGTAGAACACCATGCGGGTGGAGAAGTCGGCAGTACCTGTTGACATGAAATAACATCGACCGTCCCATGACTCGATGAAAGTGCCCACGGAGTGTTTTCCAACGGGTTTATACATATAGGACGGATTATGCGAACTGTTGCCTGCCGAAGCAACGATGATACGTCCAGGACCAGTGAGCCGTTCAAGCAGTTCGTTATAAAGAATGTTCTCGCCGTAGAGATCCTGCATTGAACCTTCACTGAAAGAAATGACGCACGGCTTATTCACCCTCTCTGCATAGTCGAAGATATACTTGAAACCCAGTGCATCCGTAGCGTATGTGTATTTATCTTGGTCGGCGTCGGCAATGAACTCCTTGTCTTCGGACACTGCATTGTTGACGATACAGATGTCTGCATCGTAGGCTACACCGCGATAAGGACTGCCGAAACCACTTCCTGCCGCCGTCCCGAGGGTGTGCGAACCATGCGCCAGCTTCAGACCGTCACGGCTGTGGGCATATTGAAGTATTGCATCGCGTCCCTCGTAGGCACGCCCCACATACTGACCACTGTTGACCGTGTCAGCCGAAAGCATGTCCCAGAAGGAGCGTATGCGATAGTCGGACATATCAGAGGAATAGAAATTCGGATTAGTAAGGTCGAAACCCACATCCTGAATGCCCATGACTACACCACGACCGCTATAAGCCTGAGGGAGATTTGTGCCTTTATAAACACCGTCGATATTAAGATGTCGTGCCATGTGGTGATTGTGCAACGACATGCCTCTACCCGCCTCTATCCTATGTATGCGCCTGTCCTCCGACAACGATTTTACTCGTGTCATAGGTATGTCGACTATATATATATCGTCAACCTTGGCGAGTTGCTTAGCATTGTTTGCAGAAAACAGACTGTCGACATCGTCTTCTGCCTTAACAAAAGCACAGAGTGTGGCTTCTCTAAAAGCCTCGCCCTTGACATTATGGCGCTTTGAAGAGGACGACTCCTGCTGGAATACCATCTGGCGCAGCGACGGTGACAGTTTGCGAAACACACTTTTCTGTGCATGTGCCGGCATGGAGGACAGAAAGAACAGTATATATATAATAAGGTGTAACCTCTTTCTCATGTGTTAATCGATTTATAAGAATGCCAGTCAGATGAATTATAAGTATCTGTAAAGTAGATGATTAGTGGGCAGATGTATTATTATATGGCGTTGATTTACAAAGTCTTACAAGTGACTGCCGGCATGTTCATCAACGACAAAGGTAATGCTTTTTTTTGTATTGTGCTTGAATAATGCTGTTTTTTTGATGCACTGACGACAAACACACACATAAAATTGGTGAGAAAACAATTATCAAGATGAACGTCGAGTATCTCGACAGCAACGCCATTCTTATGGTTGTTTTCAGTATTTTCCAAGTCGCGGCTTCATAATATCGCCGAGGCTGATTTCAAGAAACTCTTTTATGCTAATTTATGACAGTCATAGTGCTCAAAACGACTTGCCGGATGCACGACTGAATGGCAAAAGAAGCAAAAAGAAGCGTTATTAGATAGTTTTTCCAATTTTAATTATTAACTTTGCGTAAAAATCAAATATAGAAATAATGGAAGAACTGACACATAAATCAATCGTTGCCTCATACGAGATGTACGACATCACCGACGGAAATGAGATCCTGCTCGAAGCAACTAACGAGGCTCAGCCTCTTCGTTTTATTACCGATTTCGGCATGATGCCGATAGAGGCTTTGGAAAATAAACTCAAGACGCTGTCAACAAACGAGAGCTTCGAACTTACCGTTGCTCCGGCAGAGGCTTTCGGCGAGTATATTACAGAACGCGTGCTTGATCTCGACAAGCAGATATTCTGCGTCAATGGAGTCTTCGACGAAGTCAACATAGTCCCGGGGGCAATAATCCCTCTGCAGAACGAAGAGAACCAACGCTTCATGGCGCAAGTCGTAGCAATAAAAGAAGACAAGGTGAAGGTCGACTTGAACCATCCGCTTGCAGGCAAGACCCTGAAATTCAAAGGCACTGTGATTGAGTCGCACGACGCGTCGCAGGAAGAAATCATGGCACTGATGAACCAGATGAACAACCATAGCTGTGGTGGCGGGTGCTCAGGTGGCTGTGGTTCATGCGGTAACGGAGGTTGTGGCTCTTGCGGTGACGACGGATGTGGCTCTTGTGACGAGGGAGGATGTAGCTGCGGAAATTAAAGAATAAACAGTAAAGTCGTGATTATGAGTAATACTTTTGGCAAATTATTCACGCTGACAACATTTGGCGAAAGCCACGGAGAGGCTATAGGTGGTGTCATCGACGGTATGCCGGCAGGCATTGTGGTAGACATGGAGTTCATCCAAAACGAACTTGACCGCCGCCGCCCGGGACAAAGCCGGATAACAACAGATCGGAAGGAGGCTGACAAGGTGGAGATTCTGAGTGGAGTATTCGAAGGAAAGACAACGGGTAGTCCTGTTGGTTTCATCGTGCGCAACACCAATCAACATCCGGCAGACTATGACAATATGCGCCATTTGTATCGCCCATCGCACGCCGACTTTACATTCACAGAGAAATATGGAGTACGCGATTACCGTGGAGGTGGACGCTCGTCAGCACGTATAACAATAAGCCGGTGTGTGGCAGGAGCATTTGCCAAGCTCGTACTTAAAAGCTACAACATTACGATACAAGCTTATACATCGCAGGTAGGAAACATTGCTTTAGACCGCGACTATAGTAAATACGACCTGTCACTTACGGAGACAAATGCTATACGCTGTCCTGACAGCGACAAAGCACGCGAGATGGAAGAACTCATAACGCAGGTGAAACACGAGGGCGATACAATCGGCGGAGTAATAACATGCGTTATCAAAGGTTGCCCTATTGGACTGGGAGAACCGGAATTCAGTAAACTCCACGCACAACTGGGTAGCGCAATGCTAAGCATAAACGCCGTGAAAGGGTTTGAATATGGCGAAGGTTTCAACTGTGTTGCAACAAGAGGAAGTGAGCAGAACGATGTTTTCGTGGCTGAAAACGGAAATATAACGACAACGACAAACAATAGCGGAGGCATACAAGGCGGTATAAGCAATGGGCAGGATATTTATTTCCGCGTTGCTTTCAAGCCTGTTGCAACGGTTCTAATGAAGCAGAAAACAGTCGACGAATATGGAAACTCAACTTTTTTTGAAGCTCGCGGACGGCATGATCCATGCGTACTTCCACGCGCCGTTCCTATCGTAGAAGCCATGTCTGCATTGGTAATACTGGACAATTTGTTGTTGAAATAGAACAAACAATGGGAAAAACTCTAAGGAAATGAAAAAATTACGGGTTTTATTTTCGTAATTAAAAAAATATGTATACTTTTGCACTCGACATGTGGGGATTGGGAAATTCCCGAGATTGTTTAGTTAAGTCTAGTTTAGTTTTTGTGTTGGTTTAGGGCTGTCAATTGGCAGCCCTAAATTTTTGTATATGGTATACATAAAAAAAGTGGAATCCCAGAAGGAACTCCACTGCTTATATAACGTAGCCTTACATACAACCAATTATTTCAGTCACCGACTTACATCCATGCCTGTCGAGCCATTCATTCATTCCGTTACGGACCTTTATCGTCACCTCCGGGTCAAGGAAATTGGCTGTACCTATCTGTATAGCCGTAGCACCTGCCATTAGAAACTCTATGGCATCAGTGGCGTTGGAGATGCCTCCTAAGCCAATGACGGGTATTCCAACGGCTTTTGCCACCTGATATACCATGCGAAGCGCTACGGGCTTAACGGCAGGTCCACTCAGACCTCCTGTGCCAATAGACAGGCGGAACTGGCGCCGCTCTATATCAATTGATGTGCCCATGAGCGTATTGATAAGCGATACAGAATCTGCTCCCTCTGCCTCTACTGCTTTCGCAATGTCAGCAATAGAGGTGACATTGGGCGAGAGTTTCACTATCAGGATCTTATTATAGCGCTTGCGAACAGCACGGACTACACTGGCTGCACCAGCACAGGTGACACCGAAAGCCATACCACCGTCTTTAACATTCGGGCATGAGATATTCAACTCTATGGCAGGAATATGATCCAAAGCATCAACACGGGCGGCACACTCGGCATAATCCTCAGGCGATGAACCGCTGACATTAACAATCACATTGGTATTAATATCTTTTATTTGTGGATAAATATGCTCGCAGAAATAATCGACGCCTTTGTTCTGTAATCCGACACAATTCAACATGCCTTGAGCTGTCTCAACCATGCGGGGATAGTCGTTGCCTTCACGAGGAGTGAGCGTTGTACCTTTTACTATTATTCCACCAATTTCATCAAGAGGAACGAAATCGGCGAATTCCAAACCATAACCGAAAGTACCCGATGCTGTCATCACGGGATTCTTCAGATACAGATTATTTATATTTACATTTAGATCTGCCATGACAATTTCTTAATATTAAACACCGGTCCCTCTGTACACACACATAAATTACCCTCCACTGTCTTCTCTACACAGCAAAGACAAGCACCTACACCACAAGCCATAAGATTCTCAAGCGACACCTCACATTCTATATCGTTAGCCTTTGCATAACGAGCCACAGCAAGCATCATTGGCTTTGGTCCACAGACCTGAACACGCGTAAATTTCTCTCGCTCAAGAACAGAATGATTGGTGACAAAACCTCGTTCTCCAAGGCTTCCATCCTCCGTGGTGACATGCACCTTGCCTATTTCGCCGAACTGCTCTAACTGAAGAATATCATCTTTTGACTTTGCACCAAGAAGGAATATCGGAGTAGCACCAATATCAGCAATGAGTTTTCCAAGATAAAGGAGCGGCGCAACTCCCACACCTCCACCGACAAGAAGGATTTTCTCATCAGATGATTCCGGCAGTGTGAAACTTCTACCTAAAGGAAATACACAATTAAGCCTGTCGCCTGCACGAAGTTCAAACATCTTTTGTGTGCCATCACCAACCACATGAACAAGAAGATGAAGTTCATTCTTATCATAATCAACGTAGTTTATTGATATAGGGCGGCGCAGGAATGTCGACTGCGAACCATCAACTCTGATTTCAACAAACTGCCCTGGAAACATCTGGGGTAAAGGCTTTCTATCGGTCAATTTCAGGAGTACATGCTGAGGAGTAGGATGTTCTACAGCCTTAACAATTAAATCAGAACAGTATTTCTTCATATAATGATAATATAATAGGTACGTGCGAAAGGCTTTTGTGCCCACAAAGTTACATTAAAAAAACGATAATAAGGAGATTAAAGAGATGTTTTTGATCTGAATCGATTCATTAAATTCGACACAAGTCGACCTGCATATGCCGCAATCGTCAAGTTTGATTTTCAATAAGTGACACATTTCTTATAGGAATATTCAACGTTGAACTTCCAAATGTTTCATGGTGTACGATTAAGAAACTCTATTTGAATAAACTCAACAAAGAGGCTATCCTAACCGCACGTACAGCCGATATTTGCCGGTGCGTGTCGTTCGTTGACAAAAAACGCTTGTTTTTGACATTACATGAAAGACACTGATAATCAGAGCAATAGACTATTTTGATGACGACAAAAACAAGAATCAGTTTCAAGAACCACCGTTTCTTGAGTCTAAAACCGCCGTTTCTTGCCGAT
>CAJPPF010000012.1 GCA_905372445.1 uncultured Prevotella sp.
CTGAAGTGTGCGGCGACCTACAAGATTGATAGCGAAAATAAAGAAGAGGAGAAATAAGTTATGGTAATTCCTGTAGAATATTTTTTCGTGCTTTCAGCACTGTTGTTTTTCATTGGTTTCTTTGGTTTTGTAACACGTAGAAACCTTATTGCCATGCTCATTTCCGTTGAGCTTATACTCAATGCCGTTGACTTGCAGTTCGCTGCGTTCAACCGTCTGCTCTTTCCAATGGGCAATGAAGGCATGTTCATGACCCTTTTCTCTATTGGCGTGAGTGCAGCAGAGTCGGCAGTTGCTATGGCAATCATCATTAACGTTTATCGTAATTACAACAGTGATTCGGTAAATGCTATAAAGGAAATGAAGAATTAATTATCAACTCACACTTAAAAGTAAAAACAGAAAAACAATGAATAATTTCAGTTATACAATCTGGATTCTTCTCTTACCTCTGCTTTCATTCCTCGTTGTGGGTTTGACTGATTATTTCAGAGGCAAGAAGGGATGGTCGCCAAAGTTGGGCGGACTGATTGCTACCTGCTCTATGGGCGTTGTAACCCTGCTGAGCTATATCGCGGCATTCCAGTACTTCGGTGGTGAGCGCGCCGCTGACGGCACCTTTGCCACATTGGTTCCTTACAACTTCACATGGTTACCACTCGGCAATCTGCACTTTGATCTCGGCGTATTACTTGACCCGATATCAGTGATGATGCTCGTTGTCATATCAACAGTGTCGTTAATGGTCCATATCTACTCATTCGGATATATGCACGGAGAGAAGGGCTTTCAGCGTTATTACGCTTTCCTGAGTCTCTTCACAATGTCAATGCTCGGACTCGTTCTTGCGACCAACATCTTCCAGATGTACATGTTCTGGGAGCTTGTAGGTGTAAGTTCATACTTGCTTATTGGCTTCTACTATCCACTTCAGGCAGCAGTTCACGCATCAAAGAAAGCATTTATCGTGACACGCTTTGCCGATATGTTCTTCCTTGTCGGTATTCTCATCTTCGGATACTACACCGGAAGTTTCAACTTCTCGTTTGCCAACGATCCTATTGTAGCAGAAGGTATGGCGCAGTTTACCGCCTGCAACACTGCAGCAGCGTCAAAGGCACTGTTCCTCGGCGGCATGGTTCTTCCTACAGCGCTGGTTCTTATGTTCATCGGTGGTGCAGGAAAGTCAGCAATGTTCCCACTTCACATCTGGTTGCCGGATGCTATGGAAGGTCCGACACCGGTATCAGCATTGATTCATGCTGCTACGATGGTTGTTGCCGGAGTGTTCCAGATAGCTCGAATGTTTCCTATATGGATTGAGTATGCCCCTGAATCTCTCTCTATAGTAGTAGTTGTTGGTGCTTTCACAGCATTCTATGCAGCCGCTGTTGCCTGTGCTCAGAGCGATATCAAGCGCGGTCTTGCGTTCTCAACCATTTCGCAGATAGCATTTATGATGGTTGCTCTCGGTGTGAGCCTGCCCGGACATCATGGCTCTGTTCTTGACAACCACGCACAGCTTGGCTACATGGCTGGTATGTTCCACCTGTTCACTCATGCCATGTTCAAGGCTTGCCTGTTCCTTTGTGCCGGTGTTATCATCCATGCTGTTCATACAAATGAGATGTCAGCGATGGGCGGTCTGCGCAAGTATATGCCTGTGACGAACTGGACATTCTTCATCTCTTGTCTCGCCATTTCGGGCATTCCTTTCTTCTCAGGCTTCAGTTCAAAGGACGAGATCATCACTGCTTGTTTTGAATACTCACCACTCTGTGGCTGGTGGATGACGGGCGTAGCAGCAATGACCGCCTTTTATATGTTCCGTCTCTATTACGGTATATTCTGGGGCACAGAGAACAAGGAGCTTCATGAGGCACATCGTCCAGCCGAGCACTCTTGGGCTATGAAGTTCCCGCTTATCTTCCTCACCGTCATCACGGTAGGAGTAGGTGTTGTGACCACCCTCGCGGGCTTCGGTCTTGCACCGGAGACATGGAACTTCGGTTCGTTCGTGACAGCAAGCGGCGAGTTCTATGCGGTGCATTTCAACGCACAGATTGCAATCACATCAACGGTAGTTGCCATCTGTTCAATAGCACTCGCCACATACATATATATCGGCGACTCACAGCCGGTAGCTGATCGTCTGTATAATACATTCCCACGTCTGCACAAATGGGCTAAGAATCGATTCTACATGGACGACGTTTACCAGTATGTCACTCATAAGATCATGTTCGGTGTGTTTTCAAAGTCTGCGCGTTGGGTTGACAATACCATTATCAACGGCTTCATTGATTTCACTGCATGGGGTGCCAACGAAGGAGGCGAAAGCATTCGTGGATGGCAGAGCGGCGACGTACGCCACTACGCAATATGGTTCCTTGCAGGTGCTGTTGGGTTGATCTTGTTTTTGTTGTGCATTTAATTAAGGAGGAAAAATAATATGAGTATATTAACATTATTTGTAGTAATCCCTGTGCTGATGTTGCTTGGTCTCTGGGCTGCTCGCAATCTCAATCAGGTACGTACTGTAATGGTGGTAGGTTCATCTTGCCTCCTTGCTCTTTCAGCATGGCTCACTATTGACTTCATCCGTCAGCGTGCTGCCGGTGTTACCGACGTTATGCTCTACGCTGATAGCGTAGCATGGTTCCCATCGCTCAACATCAACTATTCTGTTGGTGTCGACGGAATCTCTGTGGTTATGCTTCTTCTGTCGAGCATAATAGTGTTTACCGGTACATTCGCTTCATGGCGACTAAAGCCTTTGACCAAGGAGTTCTTCCTTTGGTACACGTTGCTTTCTACAGGTGTATACGGTTTTTTTATTTCAGTCGATATGTTCACTATGTTCATGTTCTACGAGGTAGCCCTTATCCCGATGTACTGTCTTATCGGTTACTGGGGTTCAGGCAAGAAGGAGTATGCTGCTATGAAACTGACGCTGATGCTTATGGGAGGTTCTGCCCTCATCATCATCGGTCTTATCGGTATCTATTTCTTCTCTGGTGCTACCACGATGAACATCCACGAGATTGCAGCCTTGCACAATATCCCTTCTTCCGTTCAGAACATTCTGTTCCCATTCGTGTTCATTGGTTTCGGTGTGCTCGGCGCATTGTTCCCATTCCACACATGGTCACCTATTGGTCACGGTTGCGCTCCGACGTCAGTGTCGATGCTCCATGCCGGAGTGTTGATGAAGCTTGGTGGCTACGGCTGTTTCCGCATAGCGATGTATCTGCTTCCTAATGCCGCACATGATCTGGCTTGGATATTCCTTATCCTCACCACAATCTCTGTAGTATATGGTGCTTTCTCCGCTTGTGTGCAGACCGACCTTAAGTTCATCAATGCCTATTCGTCAGTGTCACACTGTGGTCTCGTGCTCTTCGCACTCTTGATGATGACCCGCGTGAGCTGCACCGGTGCAGTTCTGCAGATGCTTTCTCACGGTTTGATGACAGCATTGTTCTTCGCACTTATCGGTATGATTTATGGCAGAACCCACACACGCGACATCCGTGAGCTTGGCGGACTTATGAAGATAATGCCATTCCTTTCGGTAGGTTATGTCGTTGCCGGTCTTGCCAACCTCGGTTTGCCGGGTTTCTCAGGTTTCATTGCAGAGATGACAATCTTCGTAGGTTCATTCGAGAATGCTGACCTGTTCCGTCGTGTCAGTGTACTTATTGCATGTACATCAATCGTTGTCACTGCTGTCTACATTCTCCGTACAGTCGGTTTCATCCTCTACGGTAAGGTAGCAAACCCACATTTCGAAGAGCTCACCGACGCTACATGGGATGAGAAGTTCACAGTAAGCTGTCTTATCTTCTGTGTTGCTGCCCTTGGTTCATTCCCATTCTGGGCAAGCAATGTCATCTCTGACGCGATAGGTCCAATTCTCGCAGTCATTCCAGGAACACTATAAAACATCAGAAGGATATGAATTACAGTCAATTTTTAAATATGGTCCCAGAGGCTACACTGATGGCACTTCTGGTTATAACATTTATCTGCGACTTCTTTACTACAGACGCGAAGAACCGCCGTTGGTTCAACCCTCTGGTTAGTCTGCTGATGTTCGCTCACATTATCATCAACGTGTTCCCAACAGCGGAGCTTACTGCTTTCGGCGGAATGTATCAGACCAACGCCGCTGCCGGTGTGATGAAGACAATTCTCGCTGTCGGTACGCTCATTGTCATCATTCAATCAAGAAAATGGATGTCACGTCCTGACACAGAATACAAAGAAGGAGAGTTCTACATGATCGTCATTTCCACCCTCTTGGGTATGAACATGATGATTTCTGCAGGTCACTTCCTTATGTTCTTCCTTGGTCTTGAAATGGCATCTGTTCCGATGGCTTGCCTCGTTGGGTTCGATAAATACCGTCACTACTCAGCCGAGGCTGCAGCTAAGTTCATACTCACAGCAGTATTCTCAAGTGGTGTCATGCTATATGGTATCTCGTTTATCTATGGTGCTATGGGCACACTCTATTTCAACGACATCGCTGCCACGATTCAGATAACACCAATGACCATCCTCGGTCTTGTGTTCTTCTTCTCCGGACTTGGCTTCAAGATTTCGCTCGTACCATTTCATTTCTGGACCGCCGACAGCTATCAGGGTGCTCCGACAACAGTAACAGGTTATCTCTCTGTAGTGTCAAAAGGCGCTGCCGCATTCACACTGATGACTATTCTCTTCCGTGTGTTCGGTGCCATGTCGGATGTCTGGGAGCCTTTGCTCTATGTAGTCATCATGGCTTCAATCACCATTGCCAACCTCATGGCTATCCGCCAGAGCGAACTGAAGCGCTTCATGGCGTTCAGTTCTATCTCACAGGCTGGATACATCATGCTTGCCGTAATAGGCAATAACGGCATGAGCGTTGCTGCACTGTCTTACTATGTGCTCGTTTACGTAGTGGCAAACATGGCAGTGTTCACTATCATAAGCGTGGTAGAAGAGAATAATGGCGGCACGACAGCAATGGACAGCTACAACGGTCTGTACTCTACAAACCCCAAGCTTGCTTTCATGATGACCTTGGCACTGTTCTCTCTGGCAGGTATTCCTCCGTTTGCAGGTATGTTCTCGAAGTTCTTCGTGTTCATGGCAGCACTCAAGGCAGGCTCTCTGGCTGCCTATGTCGTTGTGTTCGTGGCTTTGATCAACACCGTAGTGTCACTCTACTACTACCTGCTCATCGTCAAAGCTATGTATATCAAGTCTGATGCACAGGCGCTGCCTTACTTCAAGAGCGACACCAACACACGTCTGGCGCTGTTCCTTTGTATGGCAGGTGTGCTGCTTTGTGGTGTTGTAAGCTTCTTCTGGGAGTGGATCAACGCAGCCGTATTGTAAAGAAATATCTTATATACATATACATGCGCGCCCGAGGCTTTATCAGTCTCGGGCGTATTGTTTTCGTGCTTTCTATAGTGTTGATTTTCAGTATATTAGGAATGCGTTTCTAAAACCGCCGTTTCTTGGTTCAAGAACCGCTGCTTCTTGCGCCTAAAACCGTCGTTTCTTGACGCTAAAACCGCCGTTATTAGAACTTACAATCAATGAAACAAGCGCCAGTCCACATTTGGGAGCAGGCGCTTGTAAAGAATTATTATAGCAAACCGACTGTGCGGTCGTGTCTGATTAGAAACGGAAATAAGTCTCAATCCATACCTGATGGTATGTCGAATTAGTAATGTTGTTGTCGTTGTAGTTGTATTGAATCTGTAGCATCAGGTTCTTGTGCAGGCGGAATGTCGGCACAACGGAATAGATCGTGTTGCGACTTGTCGCTGTAGCCTGGTCACGATACTGGTCGTACTTGAGGTAAACGTTGAACCATGACACTACCGGTATGCCCACTGTTGCATAGAAAGCGTCAGCCTCGCCGGTGCCTTGCCAACTACCGTCAGCTCTATAGTCGGAAATCTTATGTCCCTTGGAATGACCATATTCTGTACGTAACACCCAGTCGTGCCATGTATATTTCGCACCAATGGCATAACGCTTGCGATCTACTGTAATGTTGTTTATCGTATAGTTGCCAGTCCAGCCGAACACACCGAGGAAGAGACCCTTGACAGGCTGCACCTGAATGGTTCCTATAAAGTCCTTGTGCTGATTGGCGTCGGCAGAGTTGATACCCTGTCCGTTGGCAATCATTGCCTGATAGTGGATAAGTCTGTGTCTGTCCTTACCGATAGGGAAGAGGTCGCCCTGAAACTGTATGCCCTGGTCACGCCCACCGTTAGATGCCGGCTCGCCATTGTAATCGCCCATGCCGGCAAGTTTCTTTACCAGCTGTGAGAAATCGCCTGTGCCTACATCCCATGGGTTCATGGGGTTCTCGAAGGTGAAAGCACGTTTGAACTGTCCTATTTTTATTCTGAACTCCTTGTATTTGCCCCATTCCAAGAAGTAGTCTCTCATGTGAGGAGAGGCGTTGGTGAACTGCATTTGAAAGCGGTAGGCGAAGTCCTTGAGTATCGTTCCGTCTACATAAAAACGGATAAGTCGCTGTGAGAATCCTTCCTTTGCGTCTTTATCGTTGTCGGAGTTCCATGAGTATTTGCTTATGCCGTAGCCGCCAATCTTTGGCACAGAAGCATAGTCGGTGAGTTTTGCACCGTATTCAGGCATCGACGATGCGGTGGAGATGCCGGCAGCCTTCTCGATAAAACTGTTGAGCATGCCGTATTCGACAGTTTCTTCATTGCCAAATTCTGATTGGTTGGAGGATGTTTCGCCAACGGTGATGTCATTAGTAGCAAATGTGGCGGTCGATGTGAACATCAGTACCGCAGCAAAAAAGGACTTTTTCATTCCTGATTTAATTTTATAGTTATAGTGTTTATTATATTTAGACTACAAAAGTACAACATTTTTTTCACCTGATATAAAAGTTAGGATAAAAAGTCCATTTTCCACTAATTATCATACGAATTATTTGTCAAATCAAAAAAATAGAATTACTTTTGCACTAATCAAGCGCTATTACAAATATGAGAAAACTATTTGCCTCTATTTTTATAATTGCAGTGCTCCCGTTAATTGGCATTTGTGCAAATACCAAGAATATTGCATCTTTACATAACATCAATGAAATGACGTCTGCTGAAAAGCAGGCTCTTTGCGATGCAAATATTATGCCTGTTGACGAACGAAAGGTCTCTGCCGACCCTTCCGCTTCGGCAGCGGCTGTGATATTCAATCTTACAGATGTCGCTTCGGATAATGCTTCAGGCGCAAAAAAGTCTGATATAGGTCCCTTCTGCCACGTTGCGGCTCCCTGTCAGCAGTCGTCCGTTTACCACGGTAACTTCGTCATTAATCTTATCAGATAAAAGTACAGAGCCGAGGAGCATTGCCCCTTGGCTCTGAATTTTATATAACAACCCTTTTCGGACTCACATCGAAACTAAAGAATACATATTATATTTATGCGTAACGTAACTTTACTATTAAGCGATGGAACACGTTTCCATGGTAAGAGTTTTGGCTATGATGCTCCTGTAGCCGGAGAAGTAGTGTTCAATACGGCAATGATGGGATATCCGGAGAGTCTCACCGACCCGTCGTACGCCGGTCAGCTGATGACACTTACCTATCCACTTGTAGGCAATTATGGCGTGCCGGAGTTCACCATAGAGGAGAATGGCATACCTCGGTTCATGGAGAGTGACCGAATCTATGCCTCTGCGATAATCGTCTCCGACTACAGCGAAGAGTATTCCCACTGGAATGCTAAGGAGAGTCTCGGCGACTGGCTCAAGCGCGAACAGGTGCCGGGAGTGACGGGCATCGACACGCGTCAGCTTACCAAAGTGCTCCGCGAACATGGAGTAATGATGGGAAAGATCCTGTTTGACGATGAGCCTGACAATATTCCGGAGGCGGTTTATGAAGGTGTAAACTTCGTCGACAAGGTGTCATGCAAGGAGATTATACGCTATGCGGCGAAGGGCGAGCCTGTAGGAAAGAAAGTTGTTCTTGTCGACTGTGGCGTGAAGGCTAATATAATTCGTTGCCTTATAGATCGTGGAGTAGATGTGGTACGCGTCCCCTGGGACTACGATTTCAACCAACTCGAGTTCGACGGTCTGTTTCTTACCAATGGTCCCGGCGACCCGGATATGTGTGTTGCTGCAGTAGAAAACATACGTAAGTTCATGGATATTGAAGAAGCCAAAGCTAAAGAAGGTAAGGCTGTACGTCCTTGTATGGGTATTTGCATGGGCAACCAGCTTCTTTCAAAGGCTGCCGGCGCTACTATATATAAACTGAAATATGGTCATCGCTCACATAATCAGCCTGTGCGCGAGGTGGGGACGGAGCGTTGTTTCATCACATCGCAGAACCACGGTTATGCCGTTGACAGCAGTACGCTCGGCAGTGACTGGGAGCCACTGTTCGTGAATATGAATGACGGTTCAAACGAAGGCATACGCCATAAGCACTATCCATGGTTCTCGGCACAGTTCCATCCGGAGGCATGCTCCGGTCCTGTGGACACGGAGTTCCTGTTCGAAAAGTTAGTAAATCTCCTTAAGAAACAGAAATAACATCTCATGAAAGATTCAAGTATAAAGAAAGTCCTGCTCCTTGGTTCCGGAGCATTGAAGATTGGTGAGGCAGGCGAGTTCGACTACTCAGGTTCACAAGCACTGAAAGCATTGCGTGAAGAAGGTTTAGAGACAATACTTATTAACCCGAATATCGCAACCGTACAGACCTCGGAAGGTGTTGCCGACCAGATTTATTTCCTTCCCGTACAGCCTTATTTCGTGGAGCGTGTGATAGAAAAAGAACGCCCTGACGGCATATTACTCTCATTTGGTGGTCAGACTGCGCTCAACTGTGGTGTGGAACTGTATAAAAGCGGCGTACTCGATAAGTATGGCGTCAAGGTGCTTGGTACTCCGGTTCAGGCTATCATCGACACGGAAGACCGCGAGTTGTTTGTCGATAAACTGAATGAGATTGATGTAAAGACTATCAAGAGCGAGGCTTGTGAGACAATAGAGGATGCACGTAAAGCAGCGACACGACTGGGCTATCCGGTGATTATACGTGCCGCTTACGCCCTCGGTGGTCTTGGTTCAGGATTCTGCGACAACGAAGAAGAACTCGACAAACTGGCAGAGAAAGCGTTTGCCTTCTCGCCACAGGTGCTTGTTGAGAAGAGCCTGAAAGGCTGGAAAGAGATAGAGTATGAGGTTGTGCGCGACCGTTACGATAACTGTATAACGGTGTGCAACATGGAGAACTTCGACCCTCTGGGCATTCACACCGGCGAGTCGATAGTCATTGCTCCGTCGCAGACGCTGACCAACTCTGAATATCACAAACTTCGTGCCCTGTCAATAAAGATTATTCGCCATATAGGTATAGTGGGAGAGTGTAATGTGCAGTATGCTTTCGACCCACAGTCAGAGGATTATCGCGTCATAGAAGTCAACGCACGTCTGAGCCGTTCCTCTGCTCTGGCATCAAAGGCAACAGGTTATCCACTCGCATTTGTGGCTGCGAAACTCGGTATGGGCTACGGACTGTTCGAGCTGAAGAACTCAGTTACCAAGACGACAAGTGCATTCTTCGAACCTGCACTCGACTATGTGGTTTGTAAGATTCCACGTTGGGACTTGAGCAAGTTCCACGGTGTCGACAAAGAACTCGGCTCGTCCATGAAGTCAGTAGGCGAGGTGATGTCTATAGGACGCAACTTTGAAGAGGCTATACAGAAGGGATTGCGTATGATAGGTCAGGGCATGCACGGATTTGTAGAGAACAAAGAACTGAAGATTACTGATCTCGACAAGGCACTCAATGAACCTACCGATAAGCGAATATTCATCATCGCAAAGGCAATGCTCGAAGGATATACCATCGACCAGATTCATGACCTGACGAAGATTGATAAGTGGTTTCTCAATAAACTCCACCATATCATCGACATCGACAAGCGCTTGAACCGCTGCACGTCGGTCAATGTTCTCGACAAGGAGCTGCTGCGTGAGGCTAAGGAATACGGATTCTCAGATTTCCAGGTGGCACGTGCAGTACATCTCGAACATGATTTGGACAGCATGCACAAGGCTGCATTAGTTATACGCCACCTGCGTAAGCAGTTAGGTATAGTACCGGTGGTGAAACAGATTGATACCCTTGCTGCAGAATATCCTGCACAGACAAACTATCTCTATGTCACTTATGCCGGCACGGACCACGATATACATTATGAAAACGATAAGCGCTCTATCGTCGTGCTCGGTTCGGGTGCCTACCGTATCGGTTCGTCGGTAGAGTTCGACTGGTGTGGCGTTCAGGCGCTGAACACTATACGTAAGGAGGGCTACCGCTCTGTCATGATCAACTTCAACCCCGAGACAGTGTCGACCGACTATGATATGTGTGACCGTCTCTACTTTGATGAGTTGACCTTTGAACGCGTTATGGACATCATTGACTTGGAGATGCCTCATGGTGTCATCGTTTCTACCGGCGGACAGATTCCTAACAACCTCGCCATGAAGCTCGATGCTATGAATGTAACCATACTTGGCACATCGGCAAAGGATATCGACAATGCCGAGGACCGCGCTAAATTCTCTTCTATGCTCAACCGTATCGGCGTAGACCAACCGGAATGGGCGGCGCTGTCGTCAATGGACGAAATGAATGAATTTATCGATCGTGTCGGTTTCCCCGTGCTTGTGCGTCCGTCATACGTTCTCTCTGGTGCTGCCATGAATGTCTGCTCTAACCGCGATGAGCTGGAGCGTTTCCTGCAACTGGCAGCGAATGTAAGTTCTGAACACCCGGTCGTGGTGAGCAAGTTCATCGAGAATGCAAAGGAGATAGACTTCGATGGTGTTGCAAAGGACGGCGAGATAATTGCTTATGCTATCTCTGAGCATATAGAGTTTGCCGGTGTTCATTCGGGAGATGCTACGCTACAGTTCCCTCCGCAGAAACTTTATGTGGAGACAATGCGCCGAATAAAGAAAATCTCGCGACAGATAGCAAAGGAACTGCATATCTCCGGACCGTTCAACTGCCAGTATATGGCTAAGGATAACGATATTCTCGTTATCGAGACCAACCTCCGTTCTTCACGCTCCTTCCCATTCGTGAGCAAGGTGCTGAAGCTAAATCTCATTGATCTTGCCACAAAGGTGATGCTCGGTGTGCATGTAGAGAAGCCGAACAAAAGCCTCTTCGATCTTGATTATGTCGGTATCAAGGCAAGCCAGTTCTCTTTCAACCGTCTGCAGAAAGCTGACCCGGTGCTTGGTGTTGACATGAGTTCTACCGGTGAGGTGGGATGTATTGGTGAGGATTCTTCAACGGCATTGCTGAAGAGTATGCTCTCTGTGGGACATCGTATACCGGCTAAGAATATCCTTCTTTCTACAGGTCCGGCAAAAGAGAAGGTGGAGATGCTCGAAGCTGCGCGTCTTTTGAAAAAGCACGGCTATAATCTCTTTGCCACAGGTGGAACATCAAAGTTCCTCACAGAGCAGGGCATAGAGAACACACTCGTGTACTGGCCATCGGATGAAGGAATGCAACCGCAGGCTCTCGATATGCTTCATAATCATGCACTTGACATGGTTGTGAACATTCCGAAAGACCTAACCACTCATGAGCTGACCAACGGATATAAGATTCGGCGTGCAGCTATCGACTTTAATGTGCCTCTGATAACAAACTCTCGTCTGGCATCGGCATTCATCAATGCGTTCTGTACTGTGAAGCTTGATGATATTGATATTCGTTCATGGAGTGAGTATTAAAAGAAGAAAACAATGAATTATATATTAGAGAACGACCTCCTGAAGGTCAGCATCAATAGTCTTGGTGCAGAAGTAAAGAGCATTGTTCGCAAAAACAACGGCAAGGAGATATGGTGGACGGGTAATAAGCAGTATTGGGAAGGCTCGTCGCCAATACTCTTCCCTGCCTGTGGCGGGTTGTGGAATGGAGAGTATTCGCTCGAAGGAACTACTTATAAGATGCCGAAGCACGGTTTTGTGAAATCAATGGAGTGGCAGATGATTGAAGACAGTGAAGAGGGACGACTTACATTCTGCGTTGCCGATACAGAGGAAACGCGAAGATATTATCCTTTCTCTTTTAAGTTGTTCGTTAGTTATGTCCTCGATGGTGAATCATTGCAGTGTCTCGTTCGTGTTGACAATAATGAGCCGGCACGAATGATGCCTTTCCAAATTGGTGGCCATCCTGCCGTCGCACTTCCTTACTTCAGTGAGGATGTTGAGACTGTGGGCTATGTGCGCCCGCTGTTTAATGAGAAAAAGGTTGATGCGCATTGCCTCACAGTTGTCAGAGCAGGCGAGCAGGGTTGCTGGAGCAAAGAGCGTCATGAAGTCAACTGCAATGTCGACGGACTTATTCCTGTAAGCGAACAGACCTTCGCCAATGAGGCTCTGATATTCGACCACAAGCAGATAACAGGTGCGGAGATATTGGATTTACATAAGAATGTGCTGGCTCGGGTGTCGTCATACGCACCAGTATGGCTCTTCTGGCAGCAACAGAATAGGCTCTGTCCGTTTATCTGTGCGGAGCCTTGGTATGGGCTTTGTGACCTTCAGCTACATAGTACGGAACTAATAGAACGCCCGTACAGTCAATGTGTTGCACCGAAGGCATCGGCATATTATGTACTCTGGAGAATAGAATTTCCTTCTTGATGAGCTTTACTTTTTCTGCTCTTCAAGCGGGAAAAGACCGTATAGTGCAGAGTCAATCTGGTCGGTAATCTTCTGGAACGACTCTGTACATCCTTCAAACTTACAGGTGTCACCATCGATTATTATCAGATTGCCCTTGTAATTCTTTATCCATTCCTCGTAAAGGTCGTTAAGACCTTGCAGATAGTCAATGCGCATTGTCTGCTCGTATTCACGTCCTCGCTTGCCAATCTGTGCAATGAGGTTGGGTATGGTTGAGCGTATATATATCATAAGGTCAGGCAATCCAACGAGCGACATCATCAGGTCGAAAAGGTCAGAGTAGTTGTTGAAGTCACGGTCTGACATATAACCTTGATTATGTAAGTTCGGTGCGAAGATACGTGCATCCTCGAATATGGTGCGGTCCTGAATGATTGTATCATTGCATTTTGATATTTCTACAACTTCCCGGAAGCGTTTGTTGAGGAAGTAAACCTGCAGATTGAATGACCAGCGGTTCATGTCGGCATAGAAGTCCTCAAGGTAAGGATTGTTGTCGACAGGCTCAAAACGAGGAATCCAACCATATCTCTTGGCGAGCATCTTGGTAAGTGTAGTCTTGCCGCTACCTATATTTCCTGCTATTGCTATATGCATAGATGTATGATGTGCTAATTGGTTTTGCTTTATGTAGAGTTATAAAAAACACTTAAGGTCGCTGTTCGCTGAACAGACCATAAAGATCGGCGTCAATCTTGTCGGTAATCTTCATGAAGTCTTCCTGATTGTGCTGGTAGTCGAGACCATTAACATCGACAACCATTACCTTTCCTTTATATTTGTTGAATATGAAATCCTCGTATTGTGCGTTGAGACCTTTCAGGTAATCAAGTGAGATTGTCTGTTCGTAGTCGCGCCCTCTTTTCTGAATGTTTGCCACGAGATGCTCAATAGGAGCACGCAGGTAAATCATAAGATCGGGAAACTTCACTATCTCCGTCATCTGTTCAAAGAGCTCCATATATGCTTCGAAGTCTCGGTCGGAGAGCTGTCCTTGGGCGTAATTGTTAGCCACGAAGACATATACTCCCTCGAATATGGAACGATCCTGAATGGTTGTTATTTCAGGATTGGCAAGAATGTCGAGTATGTCGCGGAATCTTTCTTTCAGAAAATACACCTCCAGATTGAATGCCCAGCGTTTGATGTCATGGTAATAATCCTCCAGATAAGGGTTGTCCATCACTGGTTCAAAACGAGGTGTCCAGCCATAATGACGTGCCAACATCGTTGTCAATGTTGTCTTGCCGCTACCTATATTTCCTGCTATTGCTATATGCATAATCCATACATTCCTATATCACTCCCTCTCATCAGAGAGGGGGTAATGGTAATGTGCCTAATTAGGTTGATTTTCTTCTGCAAATTTAATCATTTATTTCCTAAACACGTAATATATATCCGTTTTTTTGCAATTTATTATCAATAGCTTTTGCGTTATGAAAAATAATTGTATCTTTGCATGATAACGGGTGATGGCTTTGCCATTGCGATAAAAAAGTGACAAGATGAAAAGATATTGCCAGATGCTGGACATTCCTAATGACGAGGAACTGATAGCACGTTATAAAGAAGCTCATGCTAATGTGTGGTCTGTGATTCAAGAGGGCATACGCACTGTAGGCATACTTGACATGCAGATTTATTGTGTTGACAATCATCTGTTTATGATTTGCGATACTGTCGATGATTTTGATTGGGCAAAGGACAATGCCCGCCTGGCTACTCTTCCGCAGCAGGTGGAGTGGGAGGCTTTCGTGGCTGAATGCCAGGGGTGCGACCCAAATGCAAAGTCAACGGAGAAGTGGAGACTAATGGATAAGATATTTCAGCTTGATAAAGCGTGACAATTCTTATGACGGCATTGACGTTTTATATATCATAGTTGCGGTGAAATATGGTTTAACTGTGCCATGAAAGAAGATATTAATAAGGTGGAACTGAATAGCGATGATGCTACTGTAAATTGCACTGAAGAGGAATATTTCGCTCTCATAGAGAAACATTCCAGGCATGTGTTTGATGTTATGCGAGAGCGAGGAACCAGTGATGTTGATATGAGGCGTCTGCATGATGCGCTTATGTTCGCAGGAGAAGCACATAGAAAGCAGAAAAGGAATACCGGCGCGCCATATATCATACATCCTATTTCCGTGGCTACTATTGCCGCCGAGGAGCTGAAGCTCGATGTGAACTCCGTTATCTGTGCTTTTCTGCATGACGTGGTGGAGGACACCAAGCATACCGTAAAAGAGATACGCGAGCGCTTCGGCGATGATGTTGCCTTCCTTGTCAATGTGGTGACAAAGAAGAAACGCAGCCACTATGACATGTCTAAGCAGGTGGATAACTATAAGCAGTTGCTTGACTCGTTGGACTATGACATACGTGCTCTTATGGTGAAGATTGCCGATCGTCTGCATAATATGCGCACACTATCATCGATGAGTCCTGACAAGCAGATGAAGATTGCCGGCGAGACGGATTATTTCTATGCACCACTGGCAAACCGTCTTGGGCTTTTCAATGTCAAGACCGACCTGGAGAACCTTGCATTCAAGTATCGTTGTGCTAAGGAGTATAACGACCTTGAGACCGCCATTGCCATTGACGAGGAGCAGAACAGAGACCGACTGCATGTGTTCTGTTCTACTATAGAAGAAAAACTCCGCATGAATGACGTATGGGCAAAGGCAGAGGTATATTACCGCAAACCTTACAGTATATACCGAAAGATGAAGTCGCAGGGCAAGGACTTCATGCACATTGATAATCGTTACTATGTACGTGTCACTTTCACACACTGCGGCGAGGTGCTCAGCGAGAAGAACGTATGCCTGCTTATCTATTCCCTACTAACCGATATATATAAGGAGAAGCCTCTGTCGTTTGTCAACCAGATTGACCAACAGAAAGAAAATTCCTACCAAAGTCTGAATCTTATGCTACTTTCCGAGGAAGGAGTGTGGGAGGATGTGCAGATTTGTTCGGATAGGATGGTCGAGGCATCTAAGCTCGGCTGTATGGCAGAACGTGATGAAAGCAACGTTGGAGAGTGGATTGATCGCTTCAAGAAGTTCCTGCACGAGATTGCCGACAGCTCGCATGAAAGCTCATTCATGGAGAGTATTGCCACGTCATTGTATTATGATGACGTGATGGTATTTACTCCGCGTGGCAAGGCAATAGTCTTACCGAAGGGCGCCACTGCCATCGACTTTGCCTTCGAACTGCACACCGACATCGGACTGCATGCCAAGTATGCGCGTATCAACGGGAAGCTGTGTTCTGTCAAGACGGTGCTGAAGCGTGGCGACTGCATAGAGATTGGTATGGGCGACGAGTTGATGGTAAAGAACGACTGGCTTGAGGCGACATCCACATACAAAGCCCGTCGTGCGGTGCGAAACAGCGTTTCCGACCATCCGCATCTGCATTTCATACGTTGTCCGCACTGCAACCCGCTTCCAGGCTGCGAGGCTGTAGGATTCAAGGACAGCGACAGTCGGATAACAATACATCGCCGTTCTTGCCCGGATGCTATACATGAGGCTTCAAGTCACAGCGATAGGATAGTGACAGTCGACTTTGAAGAAGATGCATCAATGGTCTATCCGGTGGCTATACATCTGACCGGTGTCGACCGCTATCATCTGCTGATAGACATTACAAACACTATTACCGAGAACTTCCACCTGCTTATCATTTCTTTGAATACAGCCGCATCAGATAATATAGTGGACTGCACTATAAAATTCTTTGTTCATGGTGTTGACGAATTGAAGGAGGTGCTTACTCAACTTTACAGAGTTGAGGGTGTCGACGAGGTGCATACGATAAAGGGTAACGGGGAATTATAAAAGAAATGAACCAATTTATATAAACATCTGACCAATATCTGAACGTGTTACTAAAAGCGAAAATTAAATATTATATTGGTGTCGGGTAAAAAACAGATTGAAAGCTCTGCAAGCCTTTATTTATAGACACTACAGGCATGTATAGCCAATAGGGGCTTACTTTTTGCAAAAAATAGTAAGCGTTACTGAAAACATTCCTTTTAGTTTTGTGTCTTCCACGAGCCGAGAAAGATAGGCATTTGCCGGACGGCGTAGGGGCGTGATTTATCACGTTCCGTAATATCCAAGTAACAAATAGTTCGCAAATGGACCCAGTGCAGAGGCGGAACGTGATAAATCACGCTCCTACGCTTGCCGGCATCAGTTTTTATCGGACACCAATAATTTGTAGTAATAAAAATGATAACTGCAATATAACCTCAAATCGTTCAATAGATCGATTTGGGGTTGCTTATGCCATGAGGGTAGGGTATGTGTGGAAGTCTGATAAAGAGACACCTCTTGGCATACTGTCGAAATGTAAAAATAATTTCCTGTTCTGACGGTGGTTTCCTATCATCATTATGACCGTTTTTTCTAAAACCGCAGAAACTAATTTCAAGAAGCGTCGTTTCTTGGCTCAAGAACCGCCGGTTTTAGCGCCAAGAACCGTAGGTTTTAGACGCAAGAACCGTAGGTTTTAGAAACGAGTTGATAATCAATGGGTTACAAGCCTTGTTTTATGTTTCTTTTGCCGATGCCGATATTTTGCCATGTTTTGAAAGCATGTAAAATAAAATTACATCACGATGGGCTTAAAGAAGATTCCGCTTATATAAAAACACGCGCGTTTTCTTTGCCATGTGACCAAAAATGATTAATTTTGCAGATGTTTTAATAGTGTGGTCTTATAGGCTGCACGAAATGTTATGCAATAATTTTAGATTAAGCAAAAGCCACGGTGCAAGTTGAGTTTAGAATGGCTGCTTTGTGCAGCGACAAAGGCTGTGGCATGTTGGTAGGAAAAACTTTTAAGACAATGAATATATCGTATAAATGGCTTAAGGAGTATGTCGATTTCACACTTGCTCCACAGGAAGTGGCTGATGCGCTGACATCCTGCGGACTGGAGGTAGGCTCTCTCGAAGAAGTACAGACTGTCCGCGGCGGACTGAAGGGACTCTATGTAGGACAGGTCCTCACCTGCGAGGACATCCCCGAGACGCATCTTCACCTGACAACAGTCGACCTTGGTCGTGGCGAGGCACAGCAGATTGTGTGCGGTGCGCCCAACTGTCGTGCAGGTCTGAAAGTTATCGTTGCCGATGTGGGCTGCGTGCTTTATGATGGCGATAAGGAATTTAAGATAAAGAAGTCGAAACTTCGTGGCTATGAGTCGAACGGAATGATATGCGCAGAGGACGAAATAGGCATCGGTACGTCGCACGATGGTATCATCGAACTGCCTGCCGATGCTGTAGTAGGTACTCCGGCTGCGGAATATTACAATCTGGAGAGCGACTGGCTCATTGAGATCGACATCACAGCCAACCGTGCTGACGCTCTGTCACACTGGGGCGTAGCACGCGATCTATACGCTTGGTTGCGTCAGAATGGGTATGAGACAAGACTGCACCGTCCTTCATGCGACGCTTTCGCCGTCGATAACGAGGATTGTCCTATCGAGGTTGTGATTGAGAATGCAGAGGCTTGCCGCCGTTATGTAGGACTTTCCATTACCGACTGCGAGGTGAAGGAATCGCCGGAGTGGCTGAAGAACAGACTGAACATCATCGGCGTCCGTCCGATTAACAATATCGTTGACATCACAAACTATATCATGATGGCTTATGGTCAGCCTATGCACTGCTTCGACGCAGACATGGTGAAGGAGCATAAGATTGTGGTAAAGATAATGCCAGAGGGCACTCCGTTTGTCACTCTCGACGGCGAAGAGCATAAACTCTCTGACCGCGACCTCGCTATCTGCAACGCCGAGGAACCAATGTGCATAGCCGGTGTATTCGGCGGAAAGGGCTCCGGTACATACGATACCACTACAAACGTGGTGCTTGAGTCGGCTTACTTCAACCCGACATGGATACGCAAGTCGGCACGTCGTCACGGATTGTCAACCGATGCGTCGTTCCGTTTCGAGCGTGGCATTGACCCGAACGGACAGATCTACGCCATAAAACAGGCTGCGATATTGTGTAAGGAACTGGCAGGCGGCAAGGTGTCAATGCAGATACGCGATGTTTATCCGTCGCAAATAGAGAATGCTGTAGTAGAACTCTCTTACGAATATGTTCACAACCTCATAGGAAAGGAGATAGGCAAAGACACAATAAAGTCAATCGCCGAGAGCCTTGACATGAAAGTTCTCAACGAGAATGTCGAGGGAATAACACTCGAGATTCCTGCATATCGCGTCGATGTACAGCGTCCATGCGACGTTGTGGAAGACATCCTGCGCATATACGGATATAATAATGTGGAGATTCCTTCACAGCTTAAGTCCTCGCTCACCGTTGCCGACACCACCGATATGGAACACCGCATGGAGAATATCATCGGTGAACAGCTTGTCGGTTGCGGTTTCAACGAGATACTTAACAACTCGCTGACTAAGACATCCTACTACGAGGGGCTCAATGTCTACACCGAGGAGACCACTGTCAAGGTGATGAACCCACTGTCTGCCGACCTCGGCGTGATGCGCCAGACACTGCTTTTCGGCGGTCTGGAGTCAATCATGCGCAACGCTAACCGTAAGATGGCAAACCTTAAGTTCTTCGAGATGGGCAACTGCTACCACTTCAATGCAGAGAACCATGACGAAGAAAACCCAATGAAGGCTTATAAGGAAGAGCAACATCTGGCACTATGGTTGACAGGAAAGCGTGTGGAAGGCTCTTGGGCTCATCCTGACGAAGACTCTACTTTCTACGAACTGAAGGCATATGTACTTAACATACTGAAGCGCCTTGGTGTACCTATGGGTATGCTCGTCAGCGAGAAGAGCCTGAACAATATCTTCTCGGTGGCGCTTGAACTGAAGAACCGCGGTGGAAAGGTGTTCGTAGAAATGGGTATCATAGCTAAAGACATTCAGAAGAGAGCCGATATTGCCGCTCTTGTCTACTATGCCGACATACACTGGACAACAGTGATGAAGGCTATAAGAAAGAATAAAGTGGAGTTCGCTGAGATATCAAAATATCCTTCAGTATCGCGTGACCTCGCGCTGCTCATCGACAAGAATGTAGAATTTGCAAAGATAGAACAGATAGCACGTCAGTCGGAGAAAAAGCTCCTCAAGAGCGTTGAGCTATTTGATGTCTATGAAGGAAAGAACCTTCCTGCCGGCAAGAAGTCGTATGCAGTGAACTTCATCCTGCAGGATAACGAGAAGACACTGAACGACAAGGCTATTGAAGCTATAATGAATAAGATCATAACGAATCTGAAGCGACAACTTGGAGCGGAGCTGCGTTAATACAGGCTCAACGTTATGGCAGTCAAGTCGTCAGGCGACAATAACGATTAAAAGAAGAATATATATAGTAAACATTTAAATTTAAAACATAAGTAATGGGACGCGCATTTGAATTTAGAAAAGCCCGCAAGATGAAGCGCTGGGGCAACATGGCAAAGACTTTCACTCGTCTTGGAAAGCAGATAGCAATAGCTGTAAAGGCAGGAGGTCCGGAACCGGAGACGAATCCTACATTACGTTCTATAATCGCTACATGTAAGCGTGAGAACATGCCAAAGGACAACATCGACCGCGCTATCAAGAACGCTATGGGAAAGGACCAGAGCGAATACAAGGAAGTGACATACGAGGGATACGGACCTCACGGCATTGCTGTACTCGTCGACACTCTGACAGACAATACCACACGTACTGTAGCTGACGTACGGTCTATCTTCAACAAGTTCAGTGGCAATATGGGTACTACAGGATCGCTGTCATTCCTCTTCGATCACAAAGCACAGTTCACCTTCAAAAAGAACGATGCTATTGACATGGATGAGCTTATACTTGAACTTATCGACTATAATGTAGAGGATGAGTATGACGAGGACTACGACGAGGATAAGGAAGAGACCACTATTACCATGTATGGTGATCCAAAGTCGTATGCGCAGATTCAGAAGGCACTTGAGGAAAAAGGCTTTGAAGTGGCTGGCGAGTTCACCTATATTCCTAACGACCTCAAGGATGTAGACGCAGAACAGCGTGCGACAATTGAGAAGATGATCGACAAACTCGAGGAGTTCGACGACGTTCAGACGGTTTATACCAACATGAAGCCCGAAGAGGCATAATGATTGTTATATAAGACTAAAAGAAATCCGATTGTGAAAATACTGAATAGTAAATTTCTCCACCGGTCATTATTTGTGGCACTCCTTATTGTGAGTGCCATTAATGTATTGGCACAGAAGAAAAGAGAGTTCCGCGGAGCATGGATTCAGTCGGTCAATGGACAGTTTCAAGGAATGACCATGTCTGCCATGCAGAGTACGCTGTCATACCAGCTTGATGAACTGCAGAAGGACGGGGTTAATGCTATAATCTTCCAAGTGCGTCCTGAGTGCGATGCTTTGTATGTGAGTGACATTGAGCCTTGGAGTCGTTTTCTCACAGGGCAGCAGGGCAAAGACCCCGGCTGGGACCCTCTGCAATGGATGATTCTGGAGTGTCATAAGCGTGGAATGGAACTGCATGCGTGGATTAATCCCTATCGTGCAAAGACAAAAGGCACGCAGACACTTGCAGAGTCGCATGTATGCAATCAGTTCCCTAACAGGTATTTTGAGTATGATGGCTTGTATGTTCTCAATCCCGGACTGAAAGAAAACCGCGACTATATCTGTCAGGTATCGGCTGATATTGTCCGCCGTTATGATATTGACGGCTTCCATATCGACGACTATTTTTATCCTTATCCTGTGGCAGGAGTGAATATTCCCGATGAAGAGCTGTTCAACCAGAACCCTAATGGTTTCAAAGATATACGCGACTGGAGGCGTGACAATGTGAATGTATTCATCAAGCAGCTGCACGAAACAATTCACAGTATCAAGCCTTGGGTGAAATTCGGCGTATCTCCGTTCGGTATCTATCGCAATCAGAAAAGCGATCCTTTAAACGGTTCTAATACCAGTGGTCTTCAAAACTACGACGACCTTTACGCCGATGTTCTCCTATGGGTGAACAATGGTTGGATTGACTATTGTGTTCCGCAGGTATATTGGGAGATAGGCAATAAGTCTGCCGACTATGCTACGCTTATCAAGTGGTGGAACCGTTTTGCCGGCAATCGTCCGTTGTATATCGGAGAGGATATAGAACGTACAGTAAAGCATGCAGACCCTTTGAACCCCAACTCACACCAGATGGCAGCAAAATACCGTTTGCACGACCAGATGCAGAATGTCAATGGTACCGTGCTTTGGTATGCCAAGGCAGCTGTCGACAATGCAGGCAACTATGGCTTGCTGCTTCGGCAGAACTACTGGCGTTACCCTGCATTGCAGCCTAAAATGCCTTTCATCGACAGCAAGGCTCCCGATAAGGTGAAGAAACTGAAACCGATATGGACGTCCGACGGATATATGCTGTTTTGGTTTGCTCCAAAGGGTAAGGGCTGGAAAGACGAAGCTGTGAAATATGTGGTCTATCGTTTCGCAAAAGGCGAGAAGACAGACACCAACAATCCGTCGAAGATCGTAGCTATAACAAATAATACATTCTACAAACTTCCTTACGAAGACGGAAAGACGAAATACACATACGTTGTGACAGCCCTCGATCGTATGCAGAACGAGAGTAAGGCAAAGAAAAAGACCATTAAGCTGTGATTTCTATAAACAGCTGATAAAAAGAAAAGGACAGGCATTGTATTTGCTTGTCCTTTTGTTTTTTCAGCCCTAATACGGGATGTATTCTTGTATCTTGCGACTATTTCTCGTTCATTAATTCCTCAAAGAACTCATCGAGGTCGGAATCAAGGTTGCCCATGAGATCGCCGCCTATTATTATTGTATCGTCGTCAGCGACATATAATTCTGCTATCGTCTCGCACTCATCATCTTCCATTACAAAGCTGAAAGGCTTTGATATGCCCATCTTGTCGATTCGTTTTGACACATTGCTCAGACGTTGACGCAGCAATGTAGCAACCTCGCAGTAGAAAGAGGCGTCAGGATTCTCTATCCATTGATCGATGACACAACGGGTAACTTCACGGTCATCATCATCATAGACGAGTATTTCTCCGCTGTCCTGAATAACTTTTAGATGGATGTCAGTAAATGCCACTGAATCTTCACTCAAAGGAAACTTGCCAATGATCTTGTCAATGGCACGATCAACCTGCTGGATTGTCTGCTGACTGTGTTGCATGTCTGCTGTATTTATATTAACCTCTACAAAAGTACTCATTTTTTGTAAGATGCCAAATAAAAATAATTAAAATCTTAGGCTTTTAGCCTTCTTTTCTTGGCAGTTAAGGAAAAAAATCGTACTTTTGCACCGCAATTACGAGTTAATTGCATAAAATTCAATTCTATAACCCGAGAGGACGAGTTCCTCTTACAAAAACATTTTAAAGACAATGGCAACAAAAATCAGATTGCAGCGTGGCGGACGCAAGAATTACGCAGTGTATCGTATTGTTATTGCTGATGAGCGTGCACCACGTGATGGTCGTTTTACTGAGAAGATCGGAGTTTACAATCCAAACACCAATCCAGCTTCTGTAGAACTGAATTTCGAGCGTGCTCTCTACTGGGTAGAGACTGGTGCTCAGCCAACTGACACCGTACGCAACATTCTTAAGGACAAGGGTGTTTACCTTATGAAGCACCTCCGTGGTGGCGTAAAGAAGGGCGCATTCGATGAGGCTGCTGTACAGACAAAGTTCGATGCGTGGAAGCAGGCTAAGGAAAATGCCTTTAAGGCTGTTGCCGAGGCTGTGGCAAAGGCAAAGAAAGACGTTGCTGCAAAGAACCTCGAGGCAGAGAAGCAGGTTAATGCTGCTATCGCTAAGAAGGTAGCAGAGAAGAAAGCTGCTGCTGAGACACCTGCTGAGACTGAAGTAGAAGCACCTGCTGCTGAGGAAGCTCCAGTAGAGGCTTAAACGAATTTCCATTCTGTGATGAATGGACTAAAGTTATGAAACGTCATGGTTCAGGATTCTTTATGAGTTCTGGACCATTTTTGTTTTTGGCAAACTCTTTGATTTCGGTTTAATCAGACTAAGCGAACATCTGGGCAGTGCTATGAAATCGATCCATGATTGATGCTGACAGAACTGCCGTGACGAATTGATCGATATGTAGAAGATGTGATAAACATCATCTGAAACGGATATTAAATCTATAACTTATACCTATTTATATTCATGAGAAAGAACCTTGTATTATCGTTCATTGCCCTTTTGCAATGTATCAGTGTTGATGTCTGTGCACAGACAATCATTCCAAAGCCTAATCATTTTGAACTTCATGACGGTAAGGTTGTGCTTGCCGCCGATGCAACAATCGGCTATAACGATGCCTCGCTGAAGGCTGCTGCCGAGTATCTCGCTGGTGTCATACGTCCTGCAACGGGCTACAGATTCAAGACCATGCAGAAGAATGGCACCATCATGCTAAAGCTCGACAGACAAGGCGATGCCAATGGTTACAGACTTGAAGTGAGCAATGAGAATATCGTTATATCCTCTGCCGGATATCGTGGCATCATTGCCGGTATACAAAGCCTGCGTCAGTTGCTGCCTGCAGATATAGAGTCACGTCAGAAAGTGAGTGGCATAGAGTGGTCGCTGCCTTGCTGCAGCATCGTCGACACACCGCGCTATGACTATCGTGGAATATTGCTTGACGTGAGTCGACATTTCTTTACCAAGGAAGAGGTGAAGAGTATGCTTGATGTCATGGCACTCTATAAGTTAAACAAGTTTCATTGGCACTTGACCGACGACCAGGGATGGAGAGTAGAGATAAAGCGTTATCCGAAGTTGACGGATAACGGAGCATGGCGCAAGCATAACAATCATGACGAACTGTGCAACCGTACTGCCGACATTGAACAAAACGAAGATATGCGTGTACCTTCAGACCGTCGGAAGACCGTCGATGGCGAGATGCTATATGGAGGGTTCTACACTCAGAAAGATATACGCGAGATAGTGGAATATGCACGCGTACGAGGCATCGACATAATACCTGAGGTCGATATGCCGGGGCATATCCTTGCTGCTGAGCAGAACTATCCCGGCATCAGTTGCTTCGACGAGATAGGTTGGGGAACGTTCTCTTCACCGGCATGTCCGGGTAAGGACAGTGCAATGGAGTTCTGCAAGAATGTGTATGAAGAGATTGTCGAACTGTTTCCTTACGAATATATCCATATCGGCGGTGATGAGGTTGAGAAGGCAAACTGGAAGAAATGCCCTGACTGTCAGAAACGCATGAAGGACAATGGACTGAAAACAGAAGAGGAACTGCAGTCGTGGTTTATCCATGAGATGGAACGCTTCCTTAACTCTAAGGGCAAGAAAATGATTGGCTGGAACGAGATTATTGAAGGCGGTCTCTCCAAGACATCCACTATCATGTGGTGGGGAGCATGGGTGAAAGATGCGCCGCTTGTTACCGCCACGCATGGAAATGACATTATAAACACACGTAATGACGTCTTCTATCTCGACTATAACGAAGGTTCTGATGCAATGAAGAATATCTACGACAGCGATACCTATTGTGGTCTGCCGGAGCCATTGCGTAAGCATATCCTTGGACTACAAGGAAATATATGGTGCGAGCGCATACCGACAGTGAACCGTCTGTGGTATCAGGCAGCAAACCGTATGCTTGCAATCGCCGAATTAGGCTGGTCGGCAGCGGAGCCAAAGAACTATTATGAGTTTGAAAATCGCATGCTCGCTCAACTGCCGCGTTTCTCACAACTGGGCATACGCTCCAAGGTAATGTCTCTTGAGGGATTCTGCGATGTCAATGCCTTTGTGGACGAAGGACATTATAAAGTGACATGTAAGGACCCGGGTGTGATAATACGATATACTACTGACGGCACGATACCTACACCGCAGTCGAAGCTCCTCGACGGAGAGCTCGTGCTGACAGAAAGCACAGCCATCAACTTCGCAGCATTCCGTAAGGACGGCAGCCGTGGCGATGTGGTAGCAGCACGATTCAATAAAGACGCTTACACGCCTTCAACAGACATCACTCCTGCTAAAAACGGACTCGAAGTGAAATGGTATGACTTTGCAGGAATCAACACCAATGAGATAGAGAAAGCTGAATTTAAGCAGTGCTTCATTACTGAAGATGTTGTTATTCCCGAGGGCGTAAAAGGCAATATAGGACTAATAGTGTCTGGTTATATCTATGTGCCTGAGACAGGAATATACACTTTCTCGCTCCTCAGCGACGACGGCAGTGATTTGATGATTGACAATGATATGGTTGTCGACATGAACCGCGAGCAGAGTCCTACAACGTCAGTTGGTCAGAAGGTGCTCGCTGCCGGATATCATCCTATACGGTTACGTTATTTCGACCATAACGGAGGAACGCTGAACCTTGTCGTTACCAACTCTAAAGGTAAGATTCTGAATCCATCGGAGATATATTATTCGCTTGGTAGGAATCAATAAAAAGTTGCATTTCTGCCGCCGTTTGCATCAGCCATTACGGCTATGAAAAACAAGAAAAGTCAGTTCCTCTAACCGTTTTGTTATCAGCGAGTTCTAAGGATTACGCCAGTTTGAAATAAGTATTTCTCTAAAGACGTTCTTTGCGTCTACTGATAAATGGCATAAGCCGTAGTGGCGTGATTTATCATGTTCCGCCATTGTCAATGTTTGTCTAAACACTGTTCACATCTTTGCACGTGAGCAATTGCAAACATACTAACTACATCAAGGTGGAACGTGATAAATCATGCCACTACGGCTGGCGCATGGCGGATGTTTTCTGACTGTTTATCCCGAACCGGAATATGCAACTAATAATAACCCCAAATTGGTCCACGGCAACAAGACTGTTAATCTGCTCCACAATAAGACAAAATCAGTTATGAATCTATTGACCGATTTGATATAAATGAATTGGTGTATCGTAAATAAAAATCATCTTTGCGAATTTTAGCGAAATAGAAAAACAAAGTCAACGATTTGCCAAGTCTGCATGACATAAAACCACGTCTTAGAGAACTGACAATAGCTGAAAAGAGCTTTATTCCGTGCTTTTTGTCTCAAAAAGCGGTGGTTATTGATGTTGAAAAGGACGGTTTCATCGGCAAGAAACGGCGGTTTTAGACTCAAGAAACGGCGGTTCTTGAAACTGATTCGTATTATAGTCGGCGTTGAAAACATATATTGTGCTGATTATCAGTGACTTTTGTGTAATACCAAAAACAAGCATTTTTCGTCGTCGAACGATAATGCGCTGGCAAATATCGGCTGTATTCGTGGTCAGAATAGCCTTTTTGTAAACTTTATTCACAATATTTGGAAGCAAACGTAAAGACGACGGAAATCTGGCGGAGAAGTGTCGTCAACGCAAAGCTAACACTGCCGTAGACATAGCCCGCTATGCCCACTGTAACAAGGTTGGAAATCTGCTACGCAATCAGACGAAACCAGTTAGGAATATATTGACCGATTGGATTGAGAAAGGAAATATCTTTGATCTCATTATTCCTTTGTTTCTTTTCTGTAGTTGTTGAAAACCGTTTGTTGGCAATTGGAGGCTCCTTTGTAAGAGTTCCTCTTTTTTTTGTGTTTTTCTTTCCGATTGTCATTTTTTTGCCGTACCTTTGTAAGACATTTAGAATATGATTTTACATGAACAATAAGAGGATAATATTTATTATAATGGCTCTGGCTGTGGCATTCACGTCATGCAAGAAAGAAAAAGAGTCGCGTACAATCATCACTACAATAAAGGAGCCTACTATTTCGAAGACACCGCTTACCGTGGGCGATACTGTTATCATAAAATCGTTCGAGTGGGGCGATAAAGTTTATTCTGCGCATATTGAGCGCAAGGCAAATAAAGACGTTACAGTCAAGGACGAAGACGGACAGAAATACTACGATAACAAGGTCAGTCTGAGAATAGACGGTCCTGACGGCGTTCTCTTCGAGAAGACATTTATAAAGGACGATTTTATTTCTTATATCAACACCAACTATATTAAACCCGTGCACAGTGCACTTATGGGAATAGCCTTTAACCGCGCTGACAAAGGCGGCAACGCAGTGTTTATGGCAACAGTAGGTTCGCCAGACAGCATGTCTGATGAGTTCATGTCAATACAGATTTCCGTTGATAAGTCGGGTGCAATGTCATTGATAAAGTCGCAGGAAATATCTGATGAAGAGATGATGACAGAATAGTATTTTTCTGGTTTTAAAGATTAAGAAAACTATGTCAGAGGTGTTAATTGCGGACTGGAAGTATTTTGTTTGCCCTTTTGTTATTGGGCTGGTCCTTGG
>CAJPPF010000013.1 GCA_905372445.1 uncultured Prevotella sp.
GTGAACAATGTCAACAAAAAGGCTATTCTGACCACACATACAGCCGATATTTGCCGACGCGTTATCGTTCATTGACAAAAAACGCTTATTTTCGGCATTACACACAAGACACTGGTAATAAGCAAGATAGAATGTTATGATGTCTAAAATAAGACGAATCAGTTTCAAGAACCGCTGCTTCTTGAGTCTAATACCTTCGTTTCTTGCCAAGAAAACCACCGCTTTCAGCCTCAAGAACCGCCGCTTTTTGAACGAAAAAGCATGGAATTAGCCGGTTTTCAGCTATTGTCGGTTCTCGAAGACATGGTTTTATGCCATACTGACTTGGCAAATCACTATCTTTGGTTTTCTATTTCGCAAAAAAGTACGAAGATGATTTTTATTTACAATATACCAGTTCTGGATAATACAGAATATCGCTGTGACGTTGTCTTTGCCAATTATATTTTATGTGTTTTGCAGGCTCATTGCTTTTCATACATAAAGATACAAATATATAGCGCGATGCTCAGATTTGCAAGCCACTTCTTATCCTTAACCGGCGTCTTGACGCAATAAATGAAAAAACGCATAATTTCTTTGGTGATTAAGATAAATAGTCGTATTTTTGCAAGTAAGATATCTTTTTTACATTATGCTACAAATTCGTTGCAAAAACAACATGGTAACCAAGAGTTTCCATGAAGGAACTACTCTTTTAGACATATTTAAGGACTTCCCGGAAATCGATCTAAAGTATCCTGTAATCTCAGCCAAGGTCAACAACGTATCTCAAGGACTTAAATTCCGTGTCTATCAAAACCGTGATGTTGAATTTGTTGATATCACCGACCAAAGCGGCATGCGGGTATATATACGCTCACTATGCTTCGTTCTCTACAAGGCTGCACAGGATGTCTTCCCCGGCAGCAAGCTGTTCGTAGAGCATCCGCTGTCAGGAGGCTACTATTGCAACTTCAAGAAACAAAACGGCAAGGGTCTGGAGGAAGGCGACATCGAAAAGATAAAGCAACAAATGCAGGAGGTGACAGCCGAAAACATGGATTTCCATCGCATTGAAGCTACAACGGAAGACGCCATACGCATATTCCGCGAGCGCGGTTTCCAAGACAAAGTGAAGCTCCTTGAGACTTCCGGACAGATATACAGCGACTATTATACCCTTGGCGACACTGCCGACTACTACTACGGCTGTCTGGTGCCATCAACGGGATACCTGACTCTGTGGGATCTCATACCCTACGAGAAAGGTATGCTACTGCAGATTCCCGACATGCGCAACCCGGAAAAGATTGCCAAGTTCATACCACAGCCGAGCGCCTACGATATCTTCTCAGAGAACGTGAAATGGAACATTATCATGCGCCAGTCGAACGTAGGCGACTTGAACAAACAGTGTATTAAGGGGCATGCGTCGGAACTCATACAGGTAAGTGAGGCTTTGCAGGAGAAGAAAATAGTGCAGATAGCGGAAGAGATAGAACGCCGCTACAACAATCCGCACAACCCCACACGACTGGTACTCATCACCGGTCCGTCAAGTTCAGGAAAGACAACCTTCTGTAAGCGACTGTCGATACAGCTCCTTGCTTGTGGTCTGCGACCGATGTCATTCTCAACCGACGACTATTTCGTGAACCGCGTAGACACGCCGAAGCTGCCTAATGGCGACTACGACTTCGAGAATATCGCTGCCGTAGACACGGAACTTATGGCGGAACATCTGCACCGGTTGATGCAAGGCGAGAAAGTGGAAGTGCCGGAATATAACTTCACGACGGGCAAACGTGAGTATAACGGCAAGAAACTACAACTGACCGACAACCGCGTGCTTATAATAGAAGGCATACACGCATTGAATCCTAAGGTGACAAAGAATATCGACGACCGGCTGAAGTATAAGATATACATATCAACACTGACGACAGTGTCGCTCGACGAGCACAACTGGATCCCTACACGCGACAACCGACTGCTGCGCCGCATCATACGCGATTACAACAAAGGTGCATTCACCGCACGCGAGACCATAGCACAATGGAAGAACGTATGCGACAGTGAAGATAAGTGGATAACACCTTATCAGGAAGATGCTGACGTGATGTTCAACTCTGCACTGAACATCGAGTTTGCCGTTCTGCGCAATCACGCCGAACCAATACTCTCGTCAGTGCCACGCAACTGTGATGAATATCAGGAGGCACAGCGACTGCTTAAGTTCATTCATTACTTCATACCGGTAAGCGACAAAGAGATTCCACCGACATCAATCATGCGAGAGTTCGTCGGAGGTTCAAGTTTCAAATACTGAAAACAGAATGCCAGTCGGCGTCCGACAGCGGATAGCTCCCGGCATTATTATTGTATCGCTCTGTGCATACAACACTGACTAAGGGTTGAATGGCATGGCAGCAGCTTCCTGCAATCACTCGGCGGAGTGTGGCTCCATGTCTGCACGAAAAAACCAGTCTGGACAGACAACGACTGAATAAAGCCAACATCAGGATAAATCGACTGATAACATATATAACTCACAAACCAACCTATAACATTTATGAAATCCAAATTACTTCTTGCAGCATTGATGCTCACGGCTACAGGTTCAAACGCGCAGGTCGCCACACCAACCATGGGCTGGAGCTCATGGAACACATTTGCAGTGAACATATCTGAAGATATCATCAAAGGTCAGGCTGACGCAATGGTCAATCAAGGTCTCAAGGATGCGGGCTACGAATACATAAACATCGACGACGGTTTCCAATACGGACGCACCGACGACGGGAAAGTGAGGATACATCCGAAGCGTTTCCCTAACGGTCTGTTGGTTGTCAGCGACTACATACACTCGAAAGGGCTGAAAGCAGGTATCTACAGCGATGCCGGCGACTGCACGTGCGGAAGCATGGGCAGTGGCGACGTGCAGAACACCAACGTGGGATTCTACGGGCATGAGCAGAAAGACGCCGACTTCTATTTCATAGAAAACAACTTCGACTTCATAAAGGTCGACTATTGTGGCGGCATACACCTTGGCATCAACGAGAAAGAACAGTACAGCAAAATATCGCAAGCCATCAAGAACACCGGCAAGGACGTACGCTATAACCTCTGCCGATGGGCTTATCCCGGCACATGGTGCAGCGACATCTCCACCTCATGGCGCACCACAGGCGACATATACAACGGCTGGGAATCGATAAGGGACATCATCGACGAGAACCTATACCTGTCAGCCTATTGCCGTAACGGGGCTTACAACGACATGGATATGCTTGAGGTGGGACGCTCATTGTCACCTGAGGAAGACCAGACACACTTCGGAATGTGGTGTATCATGGCAAGTCCGCTACTCATAGGCTGCAACATGGAAACAATAAAGCCTGCCGCACTGTCGCTGCTGAAGAACAAGGAGCTGATCGCCCTGAATCAAGACCCGCTGGGACTGCAGGCTTATGTCGTTCAGCATTTCGGAGAGACTTATGTTCTTGCTAAGGACATTCTCAACCTGCACGGCACGACAAGAGCCGTAGCATTGTATAATCCGTCGGACAAGGAAGCCACGATTACCATTACAGCAAGCGAGCTCGACCTTGCCGGTAAGGCTACCGTGCGCAACCTTATCAGCCACGAGGACATTATAAAAAACGAGGACTTCACAGCAATGACCATGAAAGTGCCTGCTCATGGCACACGCTTTCTACGCATAGACGCCGAGCGACGCATAGACCGTTACGTATATGAGGCAGAGACAGCCTACCTTAGTGAGTATCAGGAAATCTACAACAACGTGTCTGCAGGCACTGCCATCTATCAGTCGTCAGCGTCGGCTCATGGAGGCAAATATGCAGGATGGCTCGGCAACAAGGCAAGTAATGACATTCAGTGGCAGGATGTATATGTAGAGGAAGGGGGCGAATATATGCTTCATTTCAAGGTTGCCACTCAGGAGAGCCGCTCTTTCAAAGTCAATGTAAACGGTGTGGATAACGGCACAATCACAGCGCAGACCAACGGCTGGGAGGCGTTTGAAGAATACAACACGATTGTCAATCTCAAAGCAGGCTCAAACATCATACGTCTATATAGCGGCTCTGGCTGGATGCCAAACATTGACTGTATGATGATAGAGAAAGCCGGTAGCACCTCAATCATCAACCGCCAACTTGCTGAATATGCGGCTCGCCTGAAAGATGCTGCAGAGACTACGGGGCTGAAAAATAAAGCCGGCGAACTCATTGCGCTCTGCGAGGGCAAACTATGTATTGACGAGAAGAAGGCATTAATCAACGAGATGAACGCATTAATGGATGTCATCGTTCAGGTGGGCAACGTATGCACCGACTTCGCGAAATGGAAGAACAACGCACAACAGAACATCAGCCGAATTGCAGACAATGAAGCGCTGACCACATTTGCAGAGATGATTCCGTTAACAGAAACAGCCATCGATGCAGCCGACAACTTCACAACAGCCAACAAAGCCTTGGAAAGTTTCAAGACAGCATACAAAGCGTTTCTTAAGAACAGCGATGTGAAGCCTATGGAAGGTCAGGCGCTCGATATGTCATACCTCATAATCAACTTCGATTGCTCTGCCGGCAACGGTTGGAACGGTCAGCCGATATATCGCTCCGGATGCGGACAGGAAGATGATAAGACGTTCGACATGAACCAGACTCTCACCGACATGAAGCCAGGCGTATACACTATTAGGTGCAATGCCTTTTATCGCATTGGCGACAACGACGGCGGCGCGGCGTATAAAGCAGGCACGGAAGTGATTCCTACCGTATTCTACGCCAACAACAAGAGCACAAAAGTGAAGTCGCTATATTCGGAAGAATGGAAGGAGGCAGGCGAATACAGCGGTATGGACAACCTCAACGGCTACCCTCACAGCATGCACGCTGCCGCTCTGCTCTTTGCTGAAGGACGTTACGAGAACAAAATCGAACTGCGACTGGATGCCAAGAGCAATATAAAGATAGGTCTGAAATGCAACGAGAACAAACGTCGCAGCTGGTGCTGTTTTGACAATTTCAGCATCGAATACAAACCTCTGCTCCAGACAACAGGCATTGCGACGGCAGAAAAAACTATCAGCAATGCGAATGTACCTTTATAAAGTATAACTACAGAGGTATAGTTATTGCGCAAGAAAAGAAAATAATCTGATAAGAAAAAGGCGGTCGGTAGTATTCCATAAAATAACTACCGACCGCTTTCCCTATCACACTGTAGGGATTTCCCCCGACGGTTTAGGATAAACCATTTTGCATATTGTCCTCCATGTTGTAACTTTGCTGCAAGAAATACAACAAGAGATTCTACAATATAAAATAATGTTGCTTATGAAAACGAATAAATTTTACTCAATGGTTACAACCCTGATGGTTGTCCTTAGCGCACTTATGCTCACCTCATGCACAGAGGATCAGATGATAGGAATGACACTCCAAGGCACATGGGTGGGCAATATGTACACTGTGAACACATGGAACGGCAATACATACAAAGCCTCCGAGTCGGAGATAACCTTCACAACCGACCCTTTCCGCAGCACAAAGGGCACCGGATACTGGATTGACTACTACAGCGGATACAGTTGGGATTATGTAGCAAACCACATACGTTGGGAGGTACGCAACACTGATCTCTACATATATTTCATGAACGATGGCGGCTTTGTAGTCCTCACCGACTACAGAGTAAGCAACAATCGTTTCGAAGGTTACATCTACGACGACAATAGCAATCCGCTCTACTTCTCGCTGCGTAAGGTTTACGACAGTAGCAACAACAGTTGGGACGACTATAACTACGGCTGGGGATACTGGAGCGAAGAGGTCTACTACTTTGCAAAAGCCAACGAGGCAAAGGCATCAATAGAAGGCGTAAGCATGATAGAGGATACAGAGAAACCGGTTCGGCACATCATAATGAATACAGAAAAATAAAAGCCGAAAGGTGATATAATTCTTAAATATTGGTGTCCGGTAAACAAATTATAGCGATGAATCGAGTAGGATGAAAACTCGAGAAACATGATTTATCACGTTCCGCAATCCTCTGGGAAACAGGCAATCCGGCAGGTGTAGGGGCGTGATTTATCACGTTCCGCCTGTTGCAATGGGTTCATTTTGTGGTGTGGAAACGATTATTTCTTTTCACGGAGGGAGGCGGAACGTGATAAATCACGCCCTTACAGCTGACGCGCTTGTTTTCTTGGCGAGACGGAACATGATAAATCATGCCCCTACGGCTGGCGTGTGCCGGTTGTTTTATGCAATGCTTATCCCTAACTGGGGATTAAGGAACATCTGAAAACCGAAGCTCTCCGATTTTATTATTCAAGTACGAACTTCAGTTCCCCACCCTTCATTATGTCTGCGTGGCGAAGAGTGAATCCTTTCTGCAACCTTCCATTAAGATATACCGCCTTGACCTTTGTGAAAGGATAGCACGTTATGTCGCGTGTGATATGCAGTTGCCTTCCGTTGGCGAGTTGCAGCGTTGCCTCTGCGTAGGCTGGAGGCAGCACGTAGTAATAGTCCTGTCCTGCATTAGGGAATAAGCCCAAACCTGTGAAGACATACCATGAGCCCATAGCTCCGGAGTCTTCGTTATCACAGAATCCGTTCTCAAGCGAGTAGTTTTTCTGCCTCAGCATCGACACATACTTTGCCGACAGTTCCGGACGACCGCAGTGATGAAAGATGAAAGGAGAGAGGAATCCCGGCTCGTTCCATAGCGCAATGAGTTCATGATTGAAGCCGTACTCAAGGCGTCGTATCATCTCATCGCGTCCACCGCACAGCGATATAAGGCGTTCAAAGTTGTGAGGAATGAAAAGCGAATATGTCCACGAGTTGCCCTCGTAGAAATATTCGACCCATGAGGCATAACTTTTACGCACCGGTATGTCAATGAATCTGCCGTCCTCCTTTCGCGGCACGATGAAACCACGAAACTCCGCATTCTCATCTTTCTGCTCAGGGTTGAAGAGTTTCGTCCAACTCTTGGAGCGCTCCTGCATCTTATCGGCAAAGGATTTATCGCCCATTATCATTGCAACCTCATAGGCGCAATAGTCGTTATAGGCGTACTCCAAAGCATTGGAACACGCCATGATGCCGCCATTCTCGGGCTGCCATCCCAAACGAAGATATTCAGGCGAGCGGCGCGACAACGCATAGTCCTTCACATAGGCATAAGCCTTCTTATAGTCGACGCCTTTTATGCCTTTCACCATTGCGTCGGCAATGATATTCGTGTTGTCGTCGCCACCCTGACGCTCTGCCCAATCGAGGGCAGCGGTGAATGTAGGGTTACACACTCCGTCGCTCTCGTAGCGATTAATGAACGAGGTAATCGTGCGAGCCACAAACTGTTCGTCAAGCAACGTCATCAGCGGATACTTCGTGCGCCAGGTGTCCCAGACACAGTAATGGTCGTCGTAGTTCTCGCCCAACCAACGCGGATTGTCGTCAGCACGGTCGCGGGGCATCACATGTGAGAAGTATAGACTGGTATAAAACAGTTCAGCCTCCTCGTCAGTCTGCGCATCAATTTTTATACGTCCAAGTGTGTTGTTCCATGCCTGTCGTCCATTCTCTGCAACGGTGGCAAAGTCCTTGCCATCAGTCTCCTCACGGAGAAAACGCTTGGCGTTGTCCACGCTGCGCAGCGACACGGCAATACGCACGTCAGCGACATTCACTTCAACAGGAATCTTTGCATACTTCCGCGTCTTCACACGACCGTTGTCATAGGCTGTTTGCTGAATCTGTGCCTTGCTGAAATCGACATTGTCGGAACTCATTGCAAAGTACACACGGTATGAATCAGCCGATCCGAAGCCGCCCATATACTCTCCGTATCCGGTAATAAGCCGCTCCGTAGGGTCGTATTTTATCTCCCCTCCGAGATAGCGACCGTTGATAGCAGGATAGACATGCTCCGGAATGTTATGGCAGATGTCGAGCAACAACGACGCAGTGCTGTCAGCCACATATCGTGCAGGATAAGTAAGTCGGTACAGTGCAGCATGGTGCGTGGGGGTAATCTCTACGAGCACTCCGTAGCGTTTCAGTCGTACCTTATAATAATAAGGTGTAGCCTGTTCCTCCGACTTGTCAGAATCATGCCCTGCTTCGTCGGATGTAAAGGTGGCAGTCTGTGGCGACAACAACAACTGCCCGTAGCGTCCCCAGCCAGTACCCTGCACATGCAACTGCGAGAAGCCGCGAATGGGTTGGCGCTCGTCGTAGCCGTCCTGTCCGCCATTCGGTGTGTCGGGACTCGGGTTTATACTGCCGTGGGGTAACTGAGGACCAATGACACAGTTTGAATTGCCCTTCTGCCCCATAGACATATTCACTTTCTCAACCTGCGCATTGCCGACGGCAACACCGGCAGAGAGAAGTAATAATAGAAGAAATCGATTCATAGATGTTGTATGTGTAACTCTTATTCAACAGATATCCGTCGACAGCGGGCGGAAGTATGATTTCACATTATACAATTATTCCCCCTGATAAAGAGGGGGAATAATCGTTTTACAGTCTATAGCCTACGCTGAATGTCAGCACCTGATTGCCTCCGTTGGAAAACATCTTATTGAATTTCGTCATCGGCATATTATATCTTGCATCAATAATCACATGCTCGTATTCCACAGCCACGCCAAAAGGTATTGACATTACTACAGGTTTCATGTTATTCATCTTGTCGCTGTGTCCCTCCGTCTTGCTTAATTTACGCTCACCGCTCTTCGGGTCGACAATAATATCAGTGCTGGTGTATTCCAAACGCCCTCCTCCAAGATACACGCCACACTGTACACCGGCTACAAACGAGATGTAGTCGTTTATATACAGACGGGCTGTGACAGGAACGTTCAGATACGGCAATTTAATAAACATATCCTCCCATCCGGTCTCCGATTCTTTGCTGTTATGCGTATATAATGTAGCCCAGCGGCATCCCTGGCGCGAATAATATGCACCGAGACTGACAGCCAACGGCTTCATAACCTGATATTCCATATCCGCTCCAAGCATGAAGTCGGGGCGAGACTTTGACTTATGTTTCTTTTCTATGCCACTTCCTGAAGTAAAATAATGGAAATCCATATCGCCGAGATTGCTGAGATTCAATCCTACACGAGGGATGAACGACAGCTGTCCGACGGGTTTCTGTGCCCATGCAGCGACGACACAAAGCAGGCATAACGCCGAAAGGAGGGTTTTCTTCATAACAGATTAAGTATTATTTTGCTTTCTCTATTACAAACGAATATTTGTATGTTTTATTGTGTTCCAGCTCATATTTTTTCAATGGACCTGGTCCACAACTTGCATTACCGAGCCCTCGCATCGCAGCATCAAGTGTAAGCACTGTCTCCTGACGACGTACCTTGTCAAGGTCGTGACCGTATTTCACGTCCCATAAGTCCTCATCGGTATAGTGCAGAGCGGCGAAACTGCAGGTTCCGTCGAGTGCGGTGAAGCGTAAGCCGCGACCGGGCATGGTGTTATCCGTAATCTGCATCCAGCGTGTGTCGGTACGTTCGCCCATTGACTGGGCACGCACATAACTTTCCTTCATGCCGTCGACAGAACCAGACCACAGTCCTACGCGGGTAGCATTCTTACGATCAGGATAGTTTTCGCCTGGTCCGCGACCATACCATTCCACCCTTTCCATACCCGGAGCAAGGAACATCTGCAAGCCAAGACGGGGCAATACCTTCTCACCTGCCATTTCAAACTGTGCATCAATAATGATACGACCATCAGGAAGAATCTTATAATCGACGCTGTAGTTCACTCTCTCATTATCCACATGAGCCACGAAAGCAGTATTTACAATCACCTTATTCTCCACCGCAGAGTAAGCGAACTTCTTCAATTCAACATTCGTTTCCACCTGTCGGCGTATGTCATTTGATATAGAACGGAACCAGTTGAACTTCGGACCCTGCATCATATGTAGCATTTCTTTGCCGTCAATGACAAGCGATGTCATCTGTCCCTTCTGCTCATTGAAAACCACCTCTGTGCCTTGAGCCTCAACATGTAGAATCTGTCGGCTCTCGTCGTATACGCGTGGAGCATTGCCCTCTGCACTGACAGTTACAGGTTTGCCCTCTGACAAGCGGAACTGTCCGCTTGCGACAACGTGCCCTGCCTGTGCCCATATCTCGTCTTTCTTCAGACTGATATCGACATTCAGGAAGCACTCGCCGTCGATATTGAAATATTCGTCTATAGGAAGTGTCAGCACCTGACACTCACGATGACCGGTAGAAGGGATATCCATCACGACACTCTTCACCGTCTGTCCATCCATCAGAACCTCATACTTCAGCGCAAACTCATTGAGGTCATAGTCAGCATAGCGGTTGTCGAGGGTCAGTATGTGCCCGTCGAGGCGCATCTTTATATACTGATATGCTGACTTAACTTCGAGCAACTTCGGTGTAACCTTACGATCTGGGGTCACAATACCATTGCAACAGAAGTCATTATCGTTAGGCTTGTCTCCGAACGAGCCGCCGAATCCATACCAGCCGGCAGGCTTGCCCTTTGGAGTCAGTCCCTGATCGACCCAGTCCCAGATACAACCGCCTATCGTACGTTTGCTTACGTTCTCAATATAATCCCAGTATTCAGGCAGGTTACCGATAGCATTACCCATAGCATGAGCGTATTCGCAGAGTATGTAAGGCTTTTGGTTGCCATTGCGGTCTTGACTGATCATGTCGGCAACCGACGGATACATTCGCGAATCCATGTCGGCAATATCGTTCTGTCCTTCGTAATGAATAAGTCGTGTAGGGTCGAGTGCCTTCACTGCGTCATACATGCTCTGAATGTTTACGCCCGGTCCTGACTCATTGCCCAGCGACCAGAAAATGACTGACGGGTGGTTTCTGTCGCGACGCACCATGCGCACTCCTCTGTCAACAAACGCGTCTTTCCATTCAGGGTCACGTGTGATAGAGTTATTACCGTGACATTCCTGGTCTGCCTCGTCCATGGTGTAAAGACCATAATAGTCGTAGAGAGCATACATCTTAGGGTCGTTAGGATAATGCGCCGTGCGGATGGTGTTGAGGTTATGACGTTTCATCAGCAGGATATCCTCTATCATGCTCTCAACAGGGATAGTCTTTCCGTACACAGGATGCGTGTCATGGCGGTTTGCGCCTTTGAAATAAGTCAGTTTGCCGTTCACATACACTTTGTTATTACGCACCTCCACGCTACGGAAACCGAAGCGCTGCGTGGTACATTCCACTACCTGACCGCGTGCATCGTACAGCAGCACGTCTATATTATATAGGTAAGGACGTTCTGCCGACCATGTCTTAAGGTTGTCAATCTTTATCTCTTTCTCCGTGCCACGTGCTATCTCCTTGCCGTTATCATCGCGTACAACTACCTCCGTGCGTCCATTGCTATGTATGTCGCAACGGAGTGTGCCACTCTTATAATCCTTTGCAAGAACTACCGAGAGGTGAATGTCCTCGATATGTACCTTAGGGCGAGCCACGAGATAGACGTCGCGATGTATTCCCGACACGCGGAACATATCCTGATCCTCAAGATATGAACCGTCACTAAGGCGGTAGACTTCTACTGCAACGGTGTTTCGTCCACTCTTGACATATCGTGTTATGTCGAACTCCGCGTCGTTGTTCGCACCCTGCGAATAGCCTACTTTCTTACCATTCACCCAAAGATAAAACGCACTATATACGCCATCGAAATGGATATACACGTCCTGTCCTTTCCAGTTCTGAGGCAAGGTGAAGTCGCGACGATAAGAACCTACCGGGTTAGGCTCCTTTTCGATAGTATAGCCCTTTACAGGCTGAATGAAAGGAGGGTTGTTAAGAAACGGATAAGTGACGTTTGTATAGATAGGCGTACCGTAGCCGAGCATCTCCAAAGTGGAGGGAACAGCTATCTCTTTCCATACCGACACGTCATAATTCGTCTTATAGAAATTGACGGGACGGTCTTCCGGACGTGCCACCCAGTTGAATTTCCACATACCATTCAAAAGCATGTAGCGGCTTGACTTCGTGCGCTGCCAAGGAGCACGGTATGTCGGGTCGTCCTGCATTTCGCTCACCGAGGCGAAAGGAACGAAGGTCACACGACCGTCGAGCTTGTTTATGCCAATGATGTGCTGGTTCTCCCAGTCATTCTTGCTTGAGGTCTTTGGAATAATGACATCAACTTTCAGCGTCGATGCTTTCAGTTTCCACAACTGTGTCGGGGCGTTATTCTGTGCCTTCACCTGCCATACAGGCTCGCCAGGCTGCAGTCCGCCGCGCGCACCAAGGTTCATTTTAGTCGGCACGCTCTCGATAATATACATTCCGCCTGACTGTTTCCTAATGCGCCATAACTGATTCTCATTGCCCATGTCGTTGGTCCACTGAACGACGGGATGCTCCGTAGCACCATTGCCGTTGTCGAGTGCGAAGAGCGAATAGGCACTGACCAGACGATATATGTCGTCCTTCACATGAACAATCTTCCATACCTGCGATGCAGCCTTGTCGTCATACTTAGCAAGTGTCATCGACGCATCTTGCGCCATCGTGGCTCCATTGTCGAGAGCCAGGCCGTCGCCAAGAAGCAGTGAGTAACTTTTGCTTGTGTCAATCTGAGCCATGCACATAAATGTAATAAAGAGCATGGCAGAGAGTAGTGATAATTTTTTCATATTAGTAGTCGTAATTAGTTACAGAATAAAACAGCATCTGTTTCCACCCTTCTTCTTTCCGTGGTTGGAAACATACGACATAGTGATAACATTTCAATAGCAGAAATTACGTATCATCAGCCTGCAAATGAAATCCTACCGAAAGCTATTACACAAAATCAGGACGCAGGCACAATCCTCCGATACCCATTTTGTCGATACCATAAAAAGAGACGCTCTGTCCTCTGCGGTCGTCAACATCTTCATTTTCGCGCCTTTCGTCGAGTAGCATCATGATTGTGTATTCTTCTGCTGTTTGAAATTATTAGTTACAAAGATACTTATTTTCCATGATTTCACCAAGTTCTTACATACAAAAACCACTCCGCTGCGTTAATGTTATCCTTTTCGTGCGATTACGGATGTCAGTAAATAAAGTCAACAAAAAGGCTGTTCTAACCACGCATACAGCCGATATTTGCCGGCAGGCTGCCTTTCGTTGGCGAAAAACGCTTATTTTCGACATTACACACAAGACGTTGGTAATCAGAGAGATAAAATGTTTTGATGTCGACAACAAGACGAATCAGTTTCAAGAACCGCCGTTTCTTGAGGTTAAAACCGCCACTTCTTGCCGATAAAACCGTCGTTTTCAGCATAAAGAACCACCGCTTCTTAGCTGAAAAAGCATGGAATTAAGTTTATTTCCGCTTTGTTCGGTTCTCGAAGAGGTGGTTTTATGCCATGCAGACTTGGCAAATCGTTGTTTTTGATTTTCTATTTCGTCAAAAATCGTAAAGATGATTTTTCCTTACAATTCATCAGGCTTCTTTATTTGCTTTCTTGCGTTCGTTATGGTCGAGATAGACCTTACGCATACGCATAGACTTCGGAGTTACCTCCAGATACTCATCAGCCTTGATATACTCAAGACACTCCTCGAGGCTCATGATGACCTTCGGAATGATGCGTGCCTTTTCGTCAGAACCTGACGCGCGTACGTTGGTGAGCTGCTTTGCTTTTGTAACATTGATGACGAGGTCGTTGTCATGAACATGCTCGCCCACAATCTCGCCGGCATAAACCTCCTCGCCCGGGTCGATGAAGAACTTACCGCGATCCTGCAGTTTATCGATTGAGTAAGCGAAAGCAGTACCCGTCTCCATTGCTATCAGCGAACCGTTCACACGACGGGTAATCTCGCCCTTGAAAGGTTGGTAGCTCTTGAAGCGGTGAGCCATAATAGCCTCGCCCTGCGATGCAGTAAGCACATTGGTGCGAAGACCGATGATACCGCGTGACGGTATCTCGAATTCAATATTTACACGCTCGCCCTGACTCTCCATAGAGAGGAGCTCGCCCTTACGACGGGTCACCATATCAATCATCTTGCTTGAGAACTCCTCAGGCACATTTATAGTCAGCTCCTCTATCGGCTCATGCCGCACACCGTCAATCTCATGATAGATAACCTGTGGCTGACCGACCATCAGCTCATAGCCCTCGCGACGCATCGTCTCAACAAGCACCGATAGATGAAGCACGCCACGCCCACTGACAATCCAAGAGTCGGTGCTGTCGCCGAACGGAGCCACGCGCAGTGCGAGGTTCTTCTCGAGCTCATGCTGCAGACGGTCGTTGATATGACGTGAGGTGCACAATTTGCCTTCCTTGCCGAAGAACGGAGAGTCGTTTATCGTGAAGAGCATCGACATAGTAGGCTCATCGATAGCGATAGGAGGCAGCGCTTCCGGATTCTCAAAATCGGTGATGGTATCGCCTATCTCGAAGCGATCCAGACCAACGACAGCACAGATGTCGCCCGACTCTACCATGTCGGTCTTCAGATGTCCCATACCTTCGAAGGTGTGCAGCTCCTTAATCTTTGTCTTCTCCACCTTGCCGTCGCGATGACAGATGCTTACGTTCATTCCGTCACATAGCACACCGCGATGCACACGACCTACGGCGATGCGTCCGGTATAGTTTGAGAAGTCGAGCGATGTGATGAGCATCTGCGGGTCGCCATCAATCTGCGTCGGAGCAGGGATGACCTCCACGATCTTATCAAGCAGGTAGTCGATGTTGTCAGTAGGTTTGCTGTAATCCTCTCCCATCCAGCCATTCTTCGCAGAGCCGTAGACCACAGGGAAATCAAGTTGGTCTTCGGTTGCTCCAAGCGAGAACATCAGGTCGAACACCATCTCGTAGACTTCCTCCGGACGACAGTTTGGCTTGTCGACCTTATTCACCACGACGATAGGCTTCAGCCCTATCTCGAGGGCTTTCTGAAGCACGAAACGTGTCTGTGGCATCGGACCTTCAAAGGCATCGACGAGGAGGATGCAGCCATCAGCCATGTTGAGCACACGCTCCACTTCACCACCGAAATCGGAGTGTCCGGGAGTGTCTATGATGTTGATCTTCGTTCCTTTCCAGTTGATGGCAACGTTTTTTGAGAGAATGGTTATACCACGCTCACGCTCTAAGTCGTTGTTGTCGAGCATAAGCTCGCCTGTCTGCTGATTCTCCCGGAAGAGTTTTCCGGCAAGCAACATCTTGTCTACGAGGGTTGTCTTGCCATGATCTACGTGGGCTATGATTGCAATGTTTCTGATATCCTGCATGCTGTAAGTTATTTGAGTTATTTATGTCGCTCTGCCGAGCGTCCATAAATATATGTAATAATATTTTCTGCAAAAGTACAAAAAATCGGTGTAAAGTGCGCATAATTCCATACTTATTTAATATGAACAGCCGCAATTGACGATAAAAATCAAGCACGTCATCCGCGCTGCGGTTGACTTCTTGTTTGCAGAGCATTCGTAGGCACCTGTTCATGCACTGCATTTACGTCAACTGCTGACGGAAGAAACCATGCCCCCCCGTGCTTCTGCCGGCAACGAAAAACCGATTTCTGCAATCCTTTCCGCCGCACCGTGTTTTCTGTGATAAAAAAACGTAGCGTCATAGGCTTAGCGAATCACTTTTACCGACATTAATCAAGGAAATGACAACAAACGAAGAAAAAGGTAGCAAAGAATTTGGAATAACGAAAAACTATTCGTACCTTTGCACCCGCATTTTAGAAATGAGGTGTAATCGAGGTGTAGCGCAGTTGGTAGCGTTCCTGGTTTGGGACCAGGCTGTCGCAGGTTCGAGCCCTGTCACCTCGACAAAATAGAGGACATTCCGAAAGGACGTCCTCTATTTTTTGTATGCCGCATATACAAACGCAGAACCCTACCACAACCAGACATCACACTACCGAGCAGCAGTTTATATCTATTAAACGCAGAATAATGAAAAAATAAAGGATTGTTTCTTGTTTTTTTTACTCGATTGTTGTAACTTTGTAAACGCAAACAAGCGGTCTCGTCTTTGAGCAACGACACACGGCTTCTTGTCATCATCAAACAGAATAATTAGGGTAAACCACTATGGGAGGTTTTTTTGGAACTATCACGCAGAAGCAACGCAAATGCGTTGCCGACCTTTTTTATGGCACTGACTACCAGTCGCACCTTGGCACATGCCGTGGAGGTCTTGCAACTTACAGCACTGAAGAGGGATTCTTCCGCTCCATACACAATCTGGAGAGTACGTATTTCCGCACACGTTTTGAAGACGAGCTAAGCAAATTCAAGGGGCATTCCGGCATAGGAGTAATAAGCGATACCGACGCACAGCCACTGTTGATAAACTCTCACCTCGGGCGCTTCGCGCTTGTCACGGTGGCAAAAATCAACAATATCGAAGAGATAGCCGACAAACTTCTGTCAGAAGGTATGCACCTTTCGGAGTTCTCATCCGGAAAAATCAACCCCACAGAGCTTGTCGGTCTTCTTATTATAAAAGGTAAGACTTTTGTCGAAGGCATCGAAAACGTGTACCGCACGGTAAAAGGTTCATGCTCGCTTATGCTGCTTACCGAAGACGGTATCATCGCCGCGCGCGACTTCTGGGGGCGCACACCGATTGTCGTAGGCAAGAAGGACGACGCAATGGCTGCCACGTCGGAGTCGACAGCGTTCCCGAACCTCGGCTACGAAACGACATATTTTATCGGTCCGGGCGAGATAGTCCGCCTGCGCGAAAACTCTATGGAGGTGCTACGAGCTGCCGAGAAGAAGATGCAGGTGTGCTCTTTCCTGTGGATTTACTACGGTTTCCCGACATCATGCTACGAGAATCAGAACGTAGAAGACATGCGCTTCGAGACTGGTCGCATCATGGGCGAGGAGGACAACACCGAGGTTGACTGTGCAGGAGGTATTCCTGACTCCGGTATAGGTATGGCTGTTGGTTATGCGGCAGGTCATAAGGTGCCTTACACACGCGGCATCTCAAAGTACACCCCTACATGGCCACGCTCGTTTACGCCAACAAATCAGGAGTTCCGCAACCTCGTGGCAAAGATGAAACTCATACCTAACAATGCCATACTCGAAGGCAAGCGCTGTCTGTTCTGCGACGACTCTATCGTGCGAGGCACTCAACTGCGCAATAATACCAAGGTTCTCAAAGAACTCGGAGCAAAGGAAGTACATATGCGTATAGCCTGTCCACCACTTATCTACGCCTGCCCGTTCGTAAACTTCTCAGCAAGCAAGAACGAACTGGAGCTAATTGCACGTCGCGTCATCAACGATTTCGAGGCAGGCAACGGCAAGGAAACCACCCTCGACGAAGCACATACAGCACAGATGGTTGACATCTCTGAGGAGCGCCTGAAGGCTTATGCCACAACCGACTCGCCGGAATATAATGCAATGGTGGCAGAGATAGCCCGCCGGCTGAATCTCGACACGCTGAAGTTCACAAAGATAGAAACAATCGTAAAGACTATAGGTTTGGAGAAATGCCAGATATGTACGCACTGCTTCGACGGCAGTTCAAAGCATACACTCTAAGATCGGTATGGAGCATTTCCAGCATATCAGGTCAAGAAAACAGGCAGCGAATGTAAAATTCTTTTGCTTTCCCTTGGTGGAACGGACAAAATGTAGTACCTTTGCACCGCTTTTTCCACAAGGAAAGCCGTATTCAAGTCTGCACCGGTTGATAGTGATAGACAGGAAGGCATGCGAAGGATATGATGTTTAACATTAATCACTAAAGAAAAAAATGTATTTAGACAACGCTAAGAAGGCTGAGATTTTCAGCCAGTTCAGCAAGGCAGGCAACGCTACAGACACAGGTTCTGCAGAAAGCCAGATTGCATTGTTCTCATTCCGTATCAAGCATCTCACAGAGCACTTGAAGGAAAATCACAAGGATTTCAAGACAGCACGTTCACTGACAAAGCTCGTAGCAAAGCGTCGTGCTCTTCTTAATTATCTCTACGACCGCGACATTGAGCGCTATCGTGCTATTATTAAGAACCTCGGTCTCCGTAAGTAATCGAGAACAAAAGCATTAAAGCAAAAAATAAGGATGTCTCTTTTCTGAAGGCATCCTTTATTTTTTATGTTTTAGAAACACAGTATTAGCTTTTTTGTTCTTCTGTCTTACTCAGCTTATTCCACATATATATTCCGTAGAAAGAGTTGACAAGGTAAACGGAATACTTTGCCACTACCATGAACGAGAAATCGGTGTCTGACTGAATCCAGATGAGAATAGACAGAACATTGATGAATAGCCACATATACCATTGCTCGACGTATGCCTTTACGGATATGAACATCGTCACAATGGCGAGCACTGTCGTCGTGGCATCAAGCCACAGCTGCGACTCACTGGCATAGTTTGCCTGCACGTGGAAGTGCATATATGAGAAGAAGTCGGTGAGGTGTGGACCGGCAAATTTAAGGAAATAACCTAAACCGAGAACCATGACAAGCATCACAACGAAATATTCCGCACGGGTAGTCCACGTCATATAACGGGTATTAATCTGCGTCGACTCGTCCTTACGCTCACGCTTGCTCCACAAATACCAGCCAACGAACTGCATAGGAAGCGTGTAGAGAATACGCTGCATGGCATCGCCATAGATATGCCCGGAGATGGATATATATGTGTAGAGGAAACATTCTATGATACCGAATATCCAGTTTGCCATTGAGCCCTTGGCGCCGAGAACGACACAGAACACACCCATGACTGCCGACAAAGCAGCAATGAAATTGTTGATTCCAAACTCACCTTTAACGATAAACGATATTATCGCCAATACAAGGATTGCCGTCATGAGCAGAATCTCAAACATATTGAGACGGCGAAAACTCTTTACTACGGTATTTACATACTGATTCATGTCTATATTATTTATTGCTTACAATCCTGCACACGATACGACAATCTTCGCATCTTTGTTTGTATACTGTGTGGGCACAGTGAAAATCACACCGTCATATGCCACCGTCTGACCGTTCTTTATGACAATATCAGAGGATCCTTTCTTAGGATATAGCACTGACTTCTGCAAAGATGATGTCGAAGGCGTGCTCTTCTTGCCACCAATACCCATTACTGTGCCACCGTTGATATTCAAAGCATAGTCGGTCTTGAACGCCCTGCCTTCGTCTTCGGAGGCTGCGACATACACTTCACCACCTGCAATTATGATGTTCGCATCGGTCTTTATGCCATGTCCCTTAGAGTCGTTTTGGCTATCATTAACATACATGCTGCCACAAGAAGCGCCAGAGAATTTTCCTCCATTGATAACGACATTGCCAACAGCATTGAGCAGGCGACCACCCTTACCGGTGGCGAGAGCCTTTACGATGCCGGCAGTCATGGTGAACTTGCCGTCGCATTTCATGACGGAAGCACTCGACATATCATTAGTCCCGGCATCATATATGGCGTCGCCGGTGCAGGTTATATCTAATTCGCCGCCGTTAATCTCCATAGCATCGTCACATTTGATGCCTTTCGAAGCCTTGCCCTCAGCACGGATAACGAACTTACCGGCATTGATAAACATCTTGCCGTTATCAACGGTTGAAGGGTTTTTCTTCTTACCGACATCAATACCGTCGCCTTGAGAGGTGATATTGACTGTGCCACCGCTGGCGAGGAAATACTGACCGATGTGGAAACCATCATTAGGAGCCGACGCTACGGTGATAGTGCCTGTGCCTGCCTTCAACTGACAATATTCGTCAGAAGAGAAGCCGTGGTTCACTTTTCCATTGATGATAAGCGAGCCTGCCCCTCTGAACTCAACATGGCCGTCGACATAGAAACAAGCCTTATGAGCATCACTGCCGTCGTTTGCCCCACGGATGCCGTCGGTAAGACTGTTCGCCTTGCCCTCTTTGAGCACGATGTTTATGCGTTTGCCATCCTGAATATTAACGGCGCACGAGTCAGGATTGGTCAGTGTAAGACCGTCAAAGACGAATGTTGCCTTCAGCGAACCGTCCATATAGAGCGAGCCATCAGCCGACGAGCCGCTCAACTTATATGTTATCTCGTCGACAGTCTCAGCAGACTGCAGGACTGTAACGTGCGCGCCTCTTACCTTAACATCTATCAGATGAGCGATGCCTCCGGCTATGACAACATGGGCGGACGCATTATCATAAACAACAGCGACGCTGTTTGACTCTATATTGGCATCGTCGATGACAATACTCCTGACAGCATTGACATCAAATGACTTCTTTCCTATGGTCAGCATATTACCATTCACCAACGCATTGCCTACCGCAGCGGCAGGATAAGCGTAGGTCACATTGCCCTGATTGACATTCAGCGTCTGTGAGAACGCCGATAGAGTGAGCATCAATCCAAAAAGAAAAACTGCCGGCTTTCTCATTTTACAATTATCTTTTTTGAGGTCGAATTACTCTTCATTACGTATATGCCCTTTGGTAATAGAGCCTCAGCCGCGGCAATGCTTTTATAGTGCCCGAGACGCATACCGGAGAGAGTGTATATCACTACGCCAGCAACTTCTGTTTCTGCGCTAAGTGCATCGACAGATGCAGGGTCGCCGGCGAAATAAAATTTCTTCAGTCTGGCTAACGGCAAGACTATTTCCTTGGCATCGTTCTTTGCCACGAGATTGCCGTCGACAAACGTGATGACAGTGCCAACAGCCTTCATCACCTCGCTCCCGGTGGTGCTTTCAAAGGTTATGACCTCGTACGACTGCGCCTGAACTGTGCAGGCAGCTATCGTGCAAAGTATGGAGAACAGTATTCGTTTCATTTCATCGTTATCTTTCTGCGGTCGTATTTAATACATCACCTTTTTTCCACCAACGATATTGATGCCCTTGCGTGGTGCTGCAATACGCTGGCCGGAAAGGTTGTAGATGGCGTCAGAACGACGGGCGCCCTCGCTTTCCGGAATATCAATACGGGTCGTATTACTTTTACCGAAAGTCACTATTATGTGCTGTCCCATTGTTTCTGTCAGGTCGATAGTTATTTCGGCGGTCAGCTTATCGGCGAGCAAAGCATCGAGTGATACAGGAATACCTTTAAGCGTACTGCTTAGCATCGGTCCAATCCATTGGGCATCAGCAGGATCATCGCCCGCAGTTATCATCACCTTCGATGTTTTCTTATAATGAATACCGGCGTCGTCACGGACAGGAGAGATACCGTCGATAGTGATATTGCCTACGTACATAACGTCCTCACCGGTTCTGAGCGCGAAGTTCTTCAGCGATAATGAGGATGTTTCACCTTCGTTTTGCAAAATGATAATGCTCTCCATGCTACTTACTTCCATGCCATTGATATATACGTGCATTTCGTCTTTGAAAGTCTCAGCTGCTGCACTCATGGCAACAGTGATTAATAATAGTAATGTAGTTAATTTCTTCATAATTGTGTCTGTAAAGTTATTAAAAGCCCTTCACTACACCTATAGTGCAGTAGATAGGATACATTGTCTGTGATATTGTCTTGAACGATGACTTAAACACACCGCACATTCCCCATTGCAGGTCGGCATATATGCCCCAGCCGTCACGTATATATACATCAGCGCCGAAGTCAAGACCCCAAAGATAGTTACGCATATCGTCCTTAAAGTCATAGTCGCCGCGTTCGTCTGCAGAGCTGCCAATCTCTATGCACTCGCCTGTCGGTGTGTCTTTTCGCAGATAGCCATTGTAAGCATATCCGTTAAACTGCTTATCAATGTTCCACGACAGATAAGGACCGAAACGCAACTTCAATATTGATGCAGCCCAATAAGTGGCTTGAACAGGAATGGAGATACTCCACGCAGAAACTTTCGTCACTACTCCACCGGTGAACAGACCTTCTATCGACTCACCTCCCTGCACCATCTTCATGTGGTAGCCTTTGGTACGGGCATCGGTCTTCATGGCTTTCCTGTCAAGATGCACTCCAGAGGTGATACCCCAATAGTCGGTGAAAAGATACTCATAGTCGAGCCCCATCTGTATATTCTTCTGCAGAGTGAAACTGTTGAGCGAACGTACTTCGGCAGGCATACCTAAAGGCGACGTAGCACCGATGTTATAGCCCAGACAAAAATCAAAGCATCTATTGCCGGCAAGTTTGTTCTGTGCGGATGCAACAGAAACGAAAGCAAAGAGCGCCAAGAAAAGAAAACAGTTCTTTTTCATTGTTTATTCCTCCACTACGATTGCCAGTTTATCAATCCACAACGTGCTGCCAATTGCTCCCTGATACATATCGCCGTCCTTGCTTGATGAGCAAAGGACAACCAGATTATAGCCGGAATGCTTTAAAATATCGGCATCGATATTCTCCCAATAGTCGAACGCCACGTCAAACGCCGTCCAGTCCTCGTTGTGCTTGATGTCGTACAACCTCGCCATACCGATACGGTTAGGACTGGTCATGATATTCTCGCCGTTGAGCACTACTGCATTGCCCGCCATATCATGGTTCTTATACACCAGAGCATAGATGGCAGCTTCGTCGGTTCCTTCGATATTATTCCCCATACGGTCCTGCATCTGCAAGCCGGGTTTATACTTGTAATAGCCAGTGAAACGCAGTGGTTTCTTTGCCGTCGGCAGTCCGAAGAGGGTACTCTGAAGTGTCTTCGTGAGCGCTTTAGACAGGTCAAAGCTGCCAAGGAAGATGTTCCCTGCGGCAATTCGCTTGTTAGTAGCCGCTCCCCACATGCCTGTGCTAAGCGTGGTGAGTTTCACGCACGCACCGTCAAAGCCATCAGCATCAGGCACTGTAGGATATGCCTCCGGCAATGCCGACGAGCGTGCAATGCTGAATCCGGCATTTGCCGTGCTCCAGTTGGGCGCTTTGTCCTTAGAGAGGTCGGACCAGATATAATACTTCCCATTCTCGCTGAGGTAGTAATTCTCGAAGTTGTAGTCATAAACATGCTCCACGGTAGAGAAGCCAACGCGGTAGGTACGGTTCCACACCTTATCTTCCGACACCACGACATACTCCTGCGGACCTTTCGAGAAATCGCGCACAGTGCCGCTCGCCGGAGTTATCACTGCACCGGGTGTGAGGTCGAACGTAGGGGCAAGGGCTGAGAGATCGGCATATTGCAGCACATTATTGAATGTGATGTCGCTTGAAGCATAGTCGTTGGTAATGCCGGCTACAGTGTCGCTGGCGTGGCTGAACGTCGCCAGAGGGTTGGCAAGATGCACTGACGCCTTCCTTATATCGCACTCCTGATTCAGCGGTTCTTCCTTAAAGCATGACGAAAACAGCAGAGAGGCAAAAATGCACAGACTGATTATTATTATTTTATTCACACATTTACGTTTTTAAAAAGACATTGCAAAGTTACGAAAAAAATATCACATTCAGCAAAAACCACAGTTTTTGTTTTGTACTGTCGTCATTTTACACTACTTTTGCAATAGTATAAAAACATCCTGACAATGAAAAAAATCTGTTACTTTCTACTATTCCTTATATCAGGTTTACAGGTCCATGCTGAAGACCACACCAAGTATGTCAATCCGTTCATAGGCACACAGACCGACGCTACGGGAGCTCTCTCCGGTTCAACGTTCCCCGGAGCATGCGTGCCGTTAGGACTTGTGCAACTGTGTCCTGAGCATGAACAGTATGTAACGTGGGATCCTTGCTGTGGCTACGACTACAACAAGAACCGCATCTACGGCTTCACACATACACATCTTTCAGGAACGGGATGCACAGACCTCATTGACATCTCGCTTATGCCTGTTGCCGGCGACAGGACAACAACCGAGCGGCTTGCCAAGGGCGACTTCTCGCAGACGATGAACCACGCGGATGAAGGTGCCACACCGGGCTATTACTGGGTGAAACTGCAGGAGTCCGGCGTGAAAGTAGAGACCTCTGCCACCGAGCATTCCGGCATACATAAATACACATTCCCACAGGGCGCCGGTCAGCAGGTGGTGCTCGATATCGACCGTTCGACCTATCGTGGCGACGATGCCTATTATGTTGTTGAGGGACAACGCAGATATGCTGTGCTTAACGCGCAGCTTAGAATCGTCGACGACCATACCATCGAAGGCTACCGCATCATCACGGGCTGGGCAAAGGTGCGCAAGATATATTTCCGCGCCGAGTTCTCCAAGCCTTTCACCGAGACGCTGATGATGGACGGCAAGCGCAGCGTTGGCACAGGAAGGATTGTTAACGGCAAGGCTCTACGCGCAGCCCTGTCGTTCAATAACGACGACACGCAGCTTATGGTAAAGGTGGCGCTATCGGCTGTCGACCAAGAGGGAGCACGCAGAAATTTTGCCGCCGAATGCCAAAGCTGGGACTTCGACGACTACACCAAGGCAGCCCACGACAAGTGGGAACGTGAGTTGGCAAAGATTGACGTGGAAGGCGTAGAGACGGAAAAGACAATATTCTATACCGGATTGTATCACACCTTGATACAGCCAAACGTGATGAGCGACGTTGACGGACGCTATCTCGACACCAACTACGATGTGAAGCAGATGCCGGAAGGCAAGAAATACTACTCTACTTTCTCGCTGTGGGACACTTTCCGCGCTGCTCATCCACTCTATAATCTCATCAGTCCTCAGTATGCAGCCGATTTCGTCAACTCAATGATTCTTCACCAACAGACCTACGGCTATCTGCCGATATGGGACCTTTGGGGACAGGACAACTACTGCATGATAGGCAATCACGCCATACCGGTGCTCTCACGCGCCATACTTTCCGACATTCCCGGCATCGATAAGGAAGCTGCATATAAGGCGATTTATGAGAGTTCCACCCTATCCCACCGCAATTCTCCATTTGAGATATGGGAGAAATACGGTTATATGCCGGAGCCACTGCAGAGCCAGTCGGTATCGATAACCCTTGAGCAGGCTTTCGACGACTGGTGCGTATATGCCGTAGCGAATGCGCTCGGCAAGGCAGACGACGCCGAGCGGTTCCTTAAACGTTCGGAATATTACCGCAATCTGTTCGACCCTTCTATAGGATTCTTTGCACCAAAAGACGAGCATGGCAACTGGATTCGTCCGTTCGACCCGCTGGGATACGGCTCTAATGGCGGCAATCCGTTCACCGAAGGCAACGCATGGCAGTATCTTTGGTTCGTACCACACAACCCGCAGAGACTCATCGAACTGTTCGGCGGAAGGCAGAAATTCATTGATAAGCTCAACGAGAACTTCACACTTGAGGTGAAGCCTGACAGCCACAACGAGAACGCCAGTGGTTTCATCGGTCAGTATGCCCACGGCAACGAACCGTCACATCACACCGTCTACCTGTATAACTTTGCCGGTCAGCCTTGGCGTACGCAGGAACTCATCAACGAGGTGCGCACGAAATTCTACAACGACAAACCGTACGGTTATGCCGGCAACGACGACTGCGGACAGATGTCGGCATGGTACATCTTCTCGTCAATGGGCTTCTATCCGTTCAATGCCGGCAGCGACGACTTCGTCATCGGCACTCCGCTCTTCACCACAGCGACCATACATCTCGACAACGGCAACACATTCACTATCAAGGCGCCACGCAAGAACAGCAAAGAGATATATGTCAAGAGCGTCAAATTGAACGGCAGACCACTGACCGACCTACACATCAGCCAGCAACAGATAATGCAAGGCGGCACTTTGGAGTTCAAGATGTCGGCAAGGAAATAACACTGATGCTGGCAGAGAAGCAATGTCGTTCCCATACAAAAGGAATTAACCATTGAGTAATGATGATAAAGGATTGGCAAATGAATACAGAGGCTCGGGATAAGTTCTTCTATAAAGACTTTATTCCGAGCCTGCGTGTGTAAAGAAAAATCATCGTCGTAATTTTCAGCAAAATAGAAAACCAAAAGCGATAAATTGCTAAGTCTGCATGGCATAAAACCACTTCTTTGAGAACCGACAAAAGCAGCAAACAACATAATTCCATGCTTTTCGCAACGCAAAGCGGCGTTTCTTGACACTGAAAACTGCTTTTCTTGCGGCAAGAAACGACTGTTTTAGCCTCAAGAAACGGCGGTTTTTAAAACTGATTCGTATTCGTGTCGGCATAAAAATCGTTTACCACACTGATTATCAGTACCTTTCATGTAATATCAAAAATAAGCGTTTTTCGGCACGAAGGGCAACGTGCCGGCAAATATCGGCTGTATTCGCGGTCAGGACAGCTGTTTTGTTGATTTTATTCGCATATATTGAAGGGGCGTGATTTATCACGTTTCACCTTAGCGTGTTCTGTCCATTGCGTGGCATAATATTTCTCTGCATGCCGATATTTATCTGTACAGCGAAGGGG
>CAJPPF010000014.1 GCA_905372445.1 uncultured Prevotella sp.
TCCTGTGTATAGTCATTCTGTCGCATTGCTTTTTAATGGAATGACTATAATAAACATAAAATCGATCAATAGACCACGGTGCCGTTTTATTATCAAATACCAAAATCAGTTCGGAATATATTGACAGATTTAAGGTTAACATGCTTATCCACACAGTTGTTGCCAATGAAATGAACGATATCCTCCTTGTCCATGCCTATAAAATAGAAAGGATTCAGCCTATATCTCCAATGGACCGTGTGTCCCTACCCAGTTGCTACTCTGAAATTTCCTCCGATTGGGAGGACTGACACCCCTTGTGCTCATTGTACTCTCTGTTTTGCACCCTTTCCTATTGCTTTATCTGAAATTTGTTGTAAATTTGCAGTAAATTTAAAGTAACGTTATGGAGAACTACATCAAAAGGGATCTTTACTTGCAACGGCTAATCGATCGCCGAGAGAACGGAGAGGTGAAGATCATCACCGGCGATGACATTGCGCCGTACATCGACGATAACGGCATCACCTACATCAGTCTCTTCCATTTTCTGAAAAGCGACCGCGTGTTGTAGCCGTCCGCACTCCATAGAGAGCTTCTGGGGGTGTCAGTATTTCAAAGAACGCTGTTTTTTGGTTCGTAGTGACTAACAAAGGAATCATTGTCATTCTTGTTTTATGAATTCGGAACGTGATAAATCACGGCTCTTCTACGGCTGACGCCACATCATTTCCCGGTAGGCGTAACATGCTTTAGAGAAAACTTCTCCCGAACAGGAGTATTATATAAAGGTGCGGGCTGTTACTTCTTCTTTATCACAGGCTTTGACTGCATGGTAAGATCGAGTGTCCCGCCGGCAACGACATCAGCAAATCTGATGCTGCCGGCAGTGTTCTTCTTGCCGTCGAGCACCTTGACCGGATTGACGTAGATATTCTTCTTTGAATTGTTCTTTGCCGTGATAATGAACTCCTTGCCTGAATAGTACTTGTTGTTCAAGCGAATTGTGACCTTATCGAACAGAGGACTTCCAATAAAGAACTCCGGATTTTGAGCTGTAAGCCCGTCAACGGAGAACAGACCTATTGAAGACATCACATACCAAGCGCCAAGTTGTCCCTGGTCTTCGTCCTGTCCGTAACCGTAGCCGTGTACGCCGTCGGTGCCGTAGAACTCATCGCAGATAGCACGAACCCATTTCTGCGAAAGGTCAGGGCGCTGACTGTTGTTGAAGAGCCATGATATATGCAGACATGGCTGGTTGCCTTGATTGTAATACGTACGCAACCCGGCAAAGGCATCGATTTCCTTTCCGCCAGAGAAAATCTGTGGCTGCGATGCCTTGAAGATATCATCGAGACGACGGTTGAACTCTTTATAGCCTACCTTAGAGATAAGTTCGTCAGCCATGTGAGGCACGTAGAAAGTGTACTGCACGGCGTTGCCTTCCTGAAAGCCACGCCATACCTGCATAGGATCGAAGTTGGCGATGAACTCACCATTTTTCAGACGTGGATGCATATAACCTGATTTCTCATCGAATATACGTTCCCAGCCACGAGCCATCCACATCAGTTTATCGTAGTAGTCCAACTTATTAAGGCTCTTTGCCAACTGCGCCGTAGCCCATGCAGAGAAGGAATATTCCAATGTGTGAGAAGCGGAGAAATAGAATTCCTCGCGCGGCTGACCAAGCTCAAGGTGTGGAGCATATCCCAATTCCACAAATTCGGCGGTATCATCCTTTCCCGCACCTTCGGGACGGTCGGTGCCATTCATCTCATTCTTCAGGCAAGCCTCATACGCAAGGTTAAGGTCGAAGTCACGGATACCACACTGATATGCGGCATCAATCATCAGCGGCAATTGATTTGTGCCTACTCCCGACACGAACTTCGAGTTGGCAAGACCGTCGGCAAGCCACCCGCAGTCCTCATACTGCCGTAACGTTGACGACACGAACTCTGAGAGATGCTCAGGATAAGCCATTGCCCAAAGCTGGGTGAGGTTCCACTGTCCGCCCCACATGGCATCGGTATTGAACATACGGAACTTTGGCTTGCCACCCTCAACAGGCACCTGACCGATTGTTCCGTCATGCTTAGGATATGCACCATTGACATCGCTGCATACGCCACGACCAAGCAGCGCATGATACAGACCGGTATAGAACTTTATCATATCCTGCTCGCTCTTTGTCTCTACAGTGATGCGTGAGAGCATATTCTCCCAAGCCTCATGCGAGCGTGTCTTTGCCTCGTCGAAAGAGATGTTGCCCTCTGCCTTCAGATTAGCACGGGCATTCTGAACAGAAGTGTATGAAATACCTACCTTTGCGACTATGTGCTCGCCCGCACGTGTATTGTAAGTAAGGTAAGCGCCGGCACCGATGCCATGAGCATAAGTGGCTCCAGTACGCACATCCTTACCGTTATAGACACCCACCGATGTAGGTTTCTTGTCCATCACGGCGCTGAAGTAAATGCGCTGGTCGGCGTTAGGCTGATATTTCTTTATATATTCAGGAAGGGTAACGACCCAACCCTCGACAGTGCCGTCGTCGTTAATCCACACTTCCGAGTCCTTTACCTTGCCGCTCTCGCCCTGCTGATGTCCGACCTCGAAGAGCAGATGGCTCTCTGCTGACGCAGGAAAGGTGAAGCGCTGGAAGGCAACACGGTCGGTAGCGGTACACTCTGCAAAGACATCATAGTCGCGAAGTTTCACACTATAATAGCCCGCTGTGGCAGTCTCCTCCTCGTGTGTAAAGGCTGAGCGATAACCTTTCTCACCCGTTCCGTCGGGGTTGCCGGGGATTGTAATGAGTCTGCCAACGGTAGGCATCAGTGATATGCCGCCCACCTGAAATTCATGTGTCATGACAAATCCCTCAATCGAAGAGTCACGATAGTCATATCCCGTAGCCTGCCAACCGTCGGCATTACCTAAGGAACCGTTTGTTGACGGTCCCGGCTTTGCCATTCCGAAAGGCATAGCACCGGGTGCGAAATGGAACGCACGGCAGTGTGCCGTACCGATGCGAGGCTCGACATAACGTGTCAGATTCTTATCTGCTGCCGACATGGCGATGCAGAATAAGAAAAACAGTGACTTTTTCATCTTATCTTTGTTAGGTTTATGCTACAAAGATAAGAATATTTTTATGAAATCGCTTGCATAACTCAAACTTTTAGAATACCTTTGCATTATAATATTCACAATATCACGGGGTGTAGCGCAGTTGGTAGCGCACTGCGTTCGGGACGCAGGAGTCGCCGGTTCGAGTCCGGTCACCCCGACTTTTCCTTTCCGTTCTCACATCCTGACATCTTATCACAAAGTCCTTGTTGCACGACGACTACCTCTGCTGTCAATATTCTATGTACGGCTCAAGTCGGGCACGTTCGGCATCAGAGAAACCTTCAAGTAGTGACAGTTGCGAAAGGTCATGTATCTTTCCTTTCAGACGGCGGTAGTCGACGATGGCTTTCGTGCGTTTATAACCGATATAAGGATGTGCGCTAAGTCTACGGAAGTCGGCGGTATTGATATTTATTTTCCTTATGTTGCCGTCAGGAATGGTCAGAAACGTCAAAGCCTCTTCAGGGAAGTTCTTTATTTCGAGCAGTTGGTCGAGACTGACGAATCCTCCTAACCGCTCACGATAATCGACTAATCGGCGTGCGAAGTATGAGCCTATGGAAGGCACGCGCTTCAATGCTGTGGTATCGGCTGTATTTATGGCGAGACGTTCCGAGAGATTCATCTTCTGCGGATAGCGCATTGTGTCGTTCCGAAGCTCCTTATGAAAATCTTTTTTCTCACCTACCAGTTCACTGGCAGGGCGGTAATCGGCACTAATAGAGATGAAAGGACACAGTTCACGATATTGTTTCAGTGTCAGTCCCGGTACTCGGGCAAAGTCGCTCGCATCGCGGTAAACGCCTCCCATTGCACGATATTTATATATTCCGCGCACCATCCAAGGCTGAAGACCAAGCTGCAGAAGTGTCACGCTGTCGGCAGTGTTCGGATCGAAGCGCACAAGATGTTTAGAAACGGGGGCATAACCAGAATAATAAACGTTCTCCTCTTCCGGCTTCTCCACATTGACTGAATCGCGCGAAATTACGTCCTCGTCGACTGAAGAGTCTACATAAACGAATAATCCAATGATGAAACATGCCACAACAAGGCAGAAAATCAATATCTTATAATCTGATTTCATTATATCAAGCCAAACTGATTAAGGAATATTGCCAATATCGCTAACGGTGCGATGTAACGTATGAGGAAACGATATATGGGGTAGAACCTCACTGCCGTCGTACCTTCGTTGGTCACCTCGCCGCGTAGTGTAGGCTCATCGCAGAACCAACCGACATACAGAGCTGCAAAGAAGCCACCTACAGGAAGCATTATCTTGGCGGTAAAGAAGTCGAAGGTATCAAAAAGATTCATCCCTGCTATCTTGAAACCGCTCCACAGTCCCATGGAGAGACTGCATGCCATGCCGACGACGATGGCAAATAAAGTGACTCCTATCGCCGACCATCGACGGCGTATATGGAACTCCTCCTTCATGAAAATTGTTGGCACTTCCAGCAGTCCCATAGCCGATGTCAGCGCTGCCAACACTAACAAGAGGTAGAACATGAGCGAAAAAGCATAGCATAGCAACGGACTGCCGGCAAATACCTGTTGGAATACATTCGGCAGGGTGATGAAAACCAGCGATGGTCCTACCCTCGGCTCTACGCCAACGGAGAAGGCTGCAGGGAAGATAATAACAGAAGCGAGCACAGCAACGAGCAGGTCGATCCATGCCACATTCATGGCATTACTGACGAGACGGTCTTCACGACGGAAATAAGATGCGTATGTGGCAAGACATCCCATGCTCAATGAAAGTGAATAGAACGCCTGTCCCATAGCAGAGAGCAATGTCGAGCGTGTCACTTTAGACAAGTCGGGACTGAACAGAAACTCCAGTCCTTGCTCGCCATTCGGAAGCATCGACGAGCCCACGGCAAGCAATACAATAAAGATAAAGAGCATCGGCATCATCAGTTTTGACCCTCGCTCTATACCTTTTTCCACACCGGCAAGGATGACGAACAGCGTCAGCAGCATGAAGACTATCATACATACGATGGGCTGAACAGGGTCGGAGACGAATGAATTGAAGTCTGTCGTGAACTGTTCTGGTGTCTTTCCTGCAAAACCGTCAACGCCGGCAAGGAAGAGATACTCTACCGTCCATCCTGCCGCCACGGCATAGTAGCATAGTATAAGTGAGCCGGTAAGTACTCCAAGGAAGCCTACCCAACGCCAATACCGTGAGCCGCCCATCATACCGAAGGCGCGTGCCGTGTTGCTCTGGGCATGTCTGCCGACAGCAAACTCACTGATCATCAGTGGCACACCGAAGAATACGACACACATTATATATATTATAAGGAAGGCACTGCCTCCATTACGACCAAGCTCATAAGGGAAACGCCAGATGTTTCCCAGTCCTACTGCCGACCCGGCGGCTACAAGTATGGATGCCAGACGGCTACCGAAATTTCCTCTGTTCTGCTCCATTTAAAACAAAAACACTTCGTTAAACACTAAACAATCAATACTTATCAAAGATAAAGCCATATTCTACCAAACATCATGACAGAGCCAACGCCTATAGACGACATCAGCCGTAATGATGGTTTACAATGTCTGCGATTCCAACTTTATCATGAATAATCTCTCTTACATATTGCAAATATATAAATTTCTTTCTACTTTTGCATAAGAAATAAAGCAAAAGCATCCGTTAATCGAAAAAAAATGACTCAAAACAACAGCATATTAAAATATCTCAAGCATCAGCCTATAAGCGTCATACTCATAATAGTGATATGTGTCATCTGCATGATTCCTGTTCCTGAAAGTCCGATAAGCAATATCAGGTTCTTCGACAAGTGGACACACCTCACTATGTATGCCATTCTGGTGGCTGTGATAATGTCAGAATATGGTTACAGAAACAATGTCATCAACAAGAAGCGACTTCTCGTTGGTGGACTGTTGGCACCCATCATAATGGGTGGCATTGTTGAATTGGCACAGGCCTACTTGACCTGCGGAATGCGCTCCGGCGACTGGCTGGACTTCCTTGCCAACAGTGTCGGAGCAATATTAGGCAGCATCATCGGTATTCCTCTGGCACGAGTTCTCGCCACTCGGAATAAGGATGATTAATAATATAAGCATTGCGGAAATGCTTGTTCAATGACACCTCGGGACCGATGAACTCTGGCTTCTCGTAGGCTTCTTCAGCCGAAGCCAATTCCACCTCTGCCACGACGAGCCCTTCGTTATCACCATGAAACTCGTCGACTTCGAACACATGCGTGCCACTCTTGACGAGATAGCGATGTTTGTCAATCAGACCACCTCTGCACAGCATGAACAGCGCCTCTGCTTCTTCAAGCGAGATTTCCTTTTCAAACTCATAACGAGTGATGTCATTATCGGCAGTCTTGCCTTTTATTGTCAGATATGCCTTGTCATCACGTCTGCGTATACGCACCGTTGCACCCTCTGCGGGAATATATCCCTGCAGTATATGACTGCATGAAAAAGCGGTTGTTCTATAGCTACCACCTTTTCTTACCAAGAACTTACGTTCTATCTCCAGCCCGCTCATCAGAGTGTAATTGTATATATTGCGAATCCAATTGCGAGGATAACGAGTATTCCGAATATCCACACAATCACTTTCTCTGCTTGTTTTTTCTCCTGTGCGTCATGATTAGCACGTTGATTTTTCCTTTTCTGTGACATAGTTATTGAGTTTAATATAATTATAATAAAATGATTTCACCTATATATATTACATATCGTCGTTGACAGGAAACTCCATAAGATATGCTTTAATGAACCCGTCGATCTTGCCATCCATTACTCCGTCGACGTCAGCCGTCTGGAAATTAGTGCGGTGGTCCTTCACGCGTCGGTCGTCGAATACATACGAGCGTATCTGACTGCCCCACTCTATCTTCTTCTTGCCTGCCTCTATCTTCGCCTGAGCTTCAAGGCGCTTCTTCATGGCACGGTCGTAGAGCTGCGATTTGAGCAGTCGCATTGCGTTCTCGCGGTTCTGCTGCTGCTTGCGACTCTCGGTGTTGGCAATGAGTATTTCCTCCTCCTCACCGGTATCAGGATCGGTATACAAGTAACGAACACGGACACCGGTCTCCACTTTATTCACGTTCTGTCCGCCTGCTCCTGAACTGCGGAATGTGTCCCAAGATATCTTCGACGGGTCGACATACACCTCTATGGTGTCGTCGATGAGTGGCGAGACGAACACAGAAGCGAAACTTGTCATTCGTTTGCCCTGCGCATTGTAAGGCGAAACACGTACCAGACGATGCACACCGCTTTCTGATTTCAGGAAGCCATAAGCATATTCGCCACCCTCAATCTCCATTGTGACAGATTTTATCCCTGCCTCATCACCTTCCTGCAAGTCGCTCACCGTGACCTTGTAGCCTCCCTTCTCAGCCCATCGCATATACATTCGCATGAGCATCTCTGCCCAGTCCTGTGCCTCCGTGCCACCGGCGCCAGAGTTGATTTTCAGCACGCAGTCCATCGGATCTTCTTTCTGACGGAGCATATTACGCAGCTCAAGCGCCTCGACGGCAGACAGTGCTCTCTGGTAGTCAGCATCGACCTCCTCCTCTGTCACCATGTCGTCCTTGAAGAAATCGAACGCCAGTTCCAGTTCATCGGTAGCCGAACGTACCTGCTTATAGCCAGTGAGCCACTTTTCTATGTCCTTTACTTTCTTCATCTGCTCCTGCGCACGCTCCGGATCCTCCCAGAAATCAGGCGCCTGAGTACGCAGTTGTTCCTCTTCAAACTCAACCTTCTTACGGTCAATGTCGAGGTATTGAAACAAATCATCTGCCCTTTTTTGTATATCTTTCAGTTGCTCTAATGTTATCATTCTTTCTTTTCGTATAGTGTGTCAATCTGTTCTTTATAGTGTTCGACGACGATATTGCGTTTTATCTTCAACGTGTTTGTCAGTTCTCCGCGTTCGAGCGAGAAGTGATGGGGCAACAGCACGAAATGCTTTATCTGCTCATAGTGGGCAAGCGACTGCTGTAATGTGTCGATGCGCTCCTTTACCATTTGATGAACAACCGCGTTGGCACAGAGTTCTTCGCGGTCTTTGAAGGCGATGCCGTTTTCTTTTGCCCAGCTCTCAAGCTCGTAGTAAGCCGGTACGATGAGTGCCGACACGAACTGATGCTTATCGGCAACGATGCAAATCTGCTCTACATATCGGTCGACGAGTATCTTCGCCTCGATCATCTGCGGGGCGATATACTTGCCGTTGGAGGTCTTCAGCAGGTCTTTCTTGCGGTCGGTGATGTATAGTTCACCGTCTTTCAGATAACCGATATCGCCCGTCTTGAAGTATCCATCGTCGGTAAACGACTGTGCGTTGAGGTCAGGACGATTGTAATAACCCTTGGTTATCGTAGGACCTTTGAGCAGGATCTCGCCGTCATCACCTATCTTCACTGACAGCCCCGGCAACGGACGACCGATAGAGCCTATCGTATATGGTCCGCCGACATGGTCGTTTGACGCTGTGGCAAACGATTCCGTCAGTCCGTAGCCCACAATCATATTGATGCCGATCGAATGAATGAACTCCTCGACTACGGGCGACACTGTTGCTCCTGCCGTCGGGAAGAAATGCGGATTCAGCAGTCCCATCTCCTTACGTATGAGCGAGAAGATGGTTGAGTTAACCATCTTATATTCGAGCGACAGCGCCATTGGCGGTGTCAGCCCCTTGCTCAGATATTCAATATTATGCTTCCTTCCTATCTCCAAGGCATGAAGGAACACCTTACGCATGGCATGATTGGAATCCTCTATCCGCGCCTTTATCGCAGCATACACCTTCTCCCAGAATCGCGGCACGGAGCACATACACGTCGGATTGGTCTCGCGGATGGCTTGCTGCACGTCTTTTGTGTCGGTAAGAACGATCATTCTACAGCCTTCGGAGATGCACAACAGGCTCCATCCCTTCTCGAAGATATGAGCATAAGGCAGGAAATTCAATATCCTGTCATAGGGCGTAAGCGGCAGTGCGCTGCTGTTAGCCTCTATGGCGGCACGTGCCTGACCGTGGGTGAGGACCACTCCCTTGGAGTTGCCCGTCGTACCACTGGTATAGAGTATGCTCATTATGTCATCGTCGCATGCCTGGGCATACAGACTCTCGACCTCCTCCTGCCGTGGAAAGCCATCGCCCATAGCCAGAAAATCATCGAAATAGATCGACACCGGGTCGTGGGTAGAGATGCGCACATTGCGGTTGAAGACAATGACCTTCTCCAGTCCATGACAGATAGAAAACAGATGTCGCGCAGTATTATACTGCTGCTGGTCGCCGGCGAATATAAATCGGATATTGGCATCATTCACGATGAACGCTACTTGGTCCTCGCTCGAGGTAGCATAGAATGGAATCGTTGCCGCACGCACACCCCATGCACCAAAGTCGGTATAGATAAATTGCAGTGCGTTATGCGAAAAGATGGCTATATTCTCGCCCGGACGAATACCCATTTCAAGCATTGCATTGGCGACGCGCTTAACTTGATAGGCAGCATCGCGCCATGATACACTCTTCCACTCACCACCGCCGAAGTCCTTATAGATGAAAGCCTCGCGATCGCCATAAATTTTCGCCTGTTCATTGAGCAGCACAGAAAGATGACATCTGGTTTGCATAAGTTGAAATCTTTTCTATTCGCAAAATTAATTTAATTTATGCAGATCTCCAAAAGAATTCATTTGTTTTTTTGACAATGTCAGTCATAGAATCCAAAACGGTCGTCGTGTTCACAGAGAACAGCCTCGTTTACCTCAAGCGAACAGTTTATCCTAAAAACTGAAAAGGGAAACGTAAGTACCCTTTCCCACGGCATCATAGCCTACGTTTTCAGAAAAAGCCAACACGTATCGACGCAAAAAAACTGTGCGTAGATAGTGCAAAATATGATGATCAATTTGTAGTAAACCCAAAACGGTCAATAGACCGCGGTGTCGTTTTATTATCAAAGATCAAGAGCTTTCCTACTGCTTTCGCCCGCTTGTATGGCATCTTACCTGCCTTATTACCTTGCCGTAGCCCGCTACACTCACGGTAACAAGACTGCTAATCTGCCACACAATCAGACGAAATCAGTTTGGAATCTATTGACCGTTTTGGGGTAAAAACAAAGAACTATGTAATACGAAAGCAAAACACCCTATATTGGTCGTGCAAAACAGGGTATTTTGGTGTTGTAATATAGGGTGTTTTGGTCGACCAAAATAGGGTATTTTCCAAACAACTGACAATGAGACTATTACATAGGCGCTACGGATTATTTTCCATAGTGCGAAGATTGCCAAGGGAGAAAGTGATTAATCACACATACATCAAAGCGGAACGTGATAAATCATGCCTCTACGGCTTACGTCAGTTATGAACACGGAAATAATAACACAGTAATGTAAGGCATTTGCCATGTGATAGCGGAGAGGAGTGATTCATCACGTTCCGCCTAACAGGCTAACAGCCGTATATAGAACTCTATAGCCTTTTCTATCTCGCTGAGATATATAAACTCATCGGCAGTATGCGAGCGTGACGACTCGCCGGGACCGAGTTTGAACGACGGGAACGGCATCAGTGCCTGATCACTGAGCGTCGGACTGCCGAAAGGCACGCCGCCGAGCGCAATACAACGCTTCACCAAAGGGTGTTCCTCGCTTATTGACGAGGAGTGCAGACGCTGCGAACGAGCTTTCACTTCGCTGCTTAGATGCCTATGGACGAGCTCAAGCACCTGCTCATTCGTGTAGTATTCATTTGTGCGGACATCGACAACGGCGCTACACATATCCGGAACGACGTTATGCTGCGTGCCTGCGTTTATCTGAGTGACCTGCATGAGCGTCGGACCAAGTAGCGGGCTGACCTTGTCGAACCTGTAGTCGCGCAGCCAGCGGAGGTCGTCCATGATAGCATATATGGCATTCACGCCCTCCTCACGGGCAGCATGTCCGCTCTTGCCACGGGCTGTGATATCCAGCACCATAAGTCCTTTTTCTGCAATGGCAGGATTCATCCCAGTCGGTTCGCCGACGATGGCAACATCTATTCTCGGCAACAGCGGCAGTACTCTCTCTATGCCGTCTGCACCGGAAACTTCTTCTTCGCACGAAGCAAGGTACACCAGATTATAGCGGCACGGCTCATCCTGACTACAGAAATAGCGGAACGTCTGCAACAATGCCACCAGTCCTCCGCCACAATCGTTACTGCCAAGACCGTAGAGACGACCGTCGACAATCTCAGGAACGAACGGATCGCGCGTCCACGAAGCAACAGGTTTCACAGTGTCTATATGGGCATTCAGGAGCACCGTGGCTCTGTCATCAGAGAAATCAGGCGACAGTGCCCACACGTTATTCCCCTCACGACGCACACAGAAACCGTAGCCACGCAGGGTCTGTTCCATTATGTCGGCAGCAGACTGTTCGTCGCGACTTACGGAAGGAGTGGCTATCAATCTCTGAAGCAAGTCAACGGCATCGTGTGTATATCGGCTATAATCCATTGCTGTGTATCATTTACTGCCAGGTCAGTGTATTATCTTCCCAACCACGATTCAGGATTAAGTTTTGCCGTCTCCTTGCGCAACTGGAACTGAAGTATATTGTCCGTTCCAACCGCACCGATAGTCTGACGTGCAGATACTTTCTGTCCCTTGCTCACGCTGACACTACGCAGGTTACAATAAACGGAGATGTAACGTCCGTGGCGCACAAGCACAAGCCATGTGCCGCCGATGTTTGCCACAGCTGACACCTCGCCATCGAAGATACTGCGTGCCTGGCAACCTGCTGTGCCGAGGATGTTGATGCCCTTATTGTCGAGCGTCACATTCTTCAAGCCTTCTACATTATATTGTCCGAAGTGAGATACTATGCGATACTGTCCCGTGACAGGTATTGGCAGACGCCCCTTGTTGCTCTCGAAGTTGCTCGATAGTTTCTGATCGACACTGCTATACATCGCTGCAGCCGAACTCTCCTTCGCCTTTGCCACCTCTTTATTATTACGCTCACGGTCGGCTTCAGCCTTACGCTCCGCCGCCATACGGTCGGCTTCAGCCTCGCGGGCTTTCTGCTCAGCTCTTGTTTTCCTTGCACCTTCCGCACGTGCCGCCTCTTCCTTCAGGCGTTTTTCCTCTGCGCGTGCAGCATCAATGCGACGTTGGTTCTGACGTGCTTCTTCTTCAGCCTGGGCTTTCTTGCGTGCCAGTTCTTCAGCCCTGCGCTTACGAGCCTCCTCGGCTTCAGCCTTACGACGAGCCTCAGCCTGCTGACGAGCCACCTCCTCAGCAATGAGTCTGTCGATTTGTGCATTCAGTGCGGCGTCTTTCTTTTTCTGGTCGTCGATGACACTCTGTATAGTCTTCTGCTGTCGCTGAAGAGACGACACCATGTTCTGTTGTTCAGCCTGACGGCTTTCTAAAGTGTTATGCTCCTGCTTGCCTTTATACAAGAGGTTGTTCATCTGCTTCTTTGACTCTTCTAATTGTGCGTGTTTCTCCTCTACCTGCGCCTGTTTCTTCTTCAATATCTCGCCCTGGGCACGTTGGAACGAAGCATATTCCTTAACGAAACGCATGCGCCGGTACATCTGTCCGAAGCTCTTTGCAGAGAAGATGAACATCAGTTTGTCCTCTGCCGAATGATTGCGCGACATATATCGGAGCGACTTGACATATTTCTGTTTGCGCTCTTCAAGCTGTTTGGTCAATGTCTCGAGTTGTGTCTCGAGCAGACCGATGTTACTGTTAAGATGACTAATGTCGCTTTCTATAAGCGCAATGGCTTTCTTACTATCGTTAATCTGGGTGTTGAGAACCATGAGATTCTGCAGGCGCTTCTTCACGTCAACCCTGTTGGCACGCAAAGCCTGCTCCTGTTTCTTGATATTTTTCTGTATCTTGGCACGCTCGTTCTTAAGTCCTTGTATTGAGACGGGGCTCTTCTTCGATGTCGCAGTGGTCTTCTTAGCTGTCGCAGTGGTCTTCTTAGCTGTCGTAGTAGTCTTTTTAGCCGGCGACTTCTTATTTGTGGTTGTGGTCTTTTGGGTCGTGCTTTTCTTTGTCTGTGCCTCCACAGGCATAGCAAACACAAGCAGAGCGAGTATGATATATAGGTATTTCTTCATGCCTTTTTACTTAGAAACTCATTAGTTTGGACAGCACATCCGCAGCCTCCACCCTTTTATACTTAGAGGAAACCTCGGTCACTGGATCCCAATTGGCATCGTTCTTCACTCCGTTCATCTTGATTTTAAGCTCTACCTGACGTGTCTTACCCTCTATAAAAGTCTGAAACGAGAAGCTTTGGGTAAGCGGAAAACGTTTCTTTCCGACCTGCGTGAAGTCTGAATAAAGCCACGACAGCATCGACGTGCCATGACTTGTGCCGTTATATGTCACGACGGCAGAGGTCACGGAGTTGTCGTTCCGTGATGCGTTCCACTGGTATTTAATCTTTCCCTTGTCGAGCATCACAGGCACGAAAGCGTTATTACCATCAAGCACAGCGGAGAATAACTCTGCATCGGCAGTGGAAAGTGACTGTCTGCCGGGTGCGGTCAGCTGATTCCAAAACAGTGCCTGAAGGGAATAAAACGAGATTCCGTTGTCGCGAAGGAAGTCGAGTTGGTTGTAGTCGCCCTTGACATACTGTCTGTTGAAGCGGTCCATGACCAGTACATAGTCAGGAGTAAACTCCAGGCGGCCTATCTCTGAACCGAGCAAAGGGACGAACAGCTGTATGCGTATCACTTTATCCTTACGCATATGAACGGAGCCGGGAACAGTGACATCTTTACTTCCCATCTGCAACGTCACGCTCGCATTGCCGACGATATTCTCGGTGCTGACTGCGTTGTTTATCACTTTTGCGACAAAATCGCGCTGCAAGATTGCCGAACTTGCACCGGTTGTGCCCGACGGCTGTTCCGTCAATGTCTTGTGACTGCCACAAGAGGCTAACAGTATTACTGCAATAAGCAGCAGGAAAAAATTATTTTTCATGTCTCTTTATTTTCTTTCTTATCTCATCCGCATTGAGCGAGCTTTCGTCTAGGGCTTTCATCCAGTTCACTACAGCGCCCGTGGGGTCACCGCAACTGAGATAGATGTCGCCTGCATGGTCGAAGATGGTTGAGTTGTTCATCGTAGTGTCGCGATGCTCCACGGCACGGTCTATATATTCCTTTGCTTCCATGAAACGCTCCTCGCGGAACAGTATCCATGCATATGTGTCGAGGAATGTGGTGTTCTCCGGCTCTGCGTCAATGGTTTTCCGACTCATTTGTTCGGCTTTCTTTAAGTCGCCGCCGGCCTCACTGATATAGTAGGCATAGTTGTTAAGACACGCCATATTCTCTGGATTCCAATGCAGACAACTGTCGTAAGCCTCGAACGACTGTTGTCGTAAGCCTTTCTGATGCAGTATGTCACCCATTAATGCGTAGAAGTCGCTGACTAAAGTTTTTTCGTTTTTCTCGTTTATTCGGCTCACTCCACGGCGAAACGCCTTCAGGGCGGCATCGATGTCGTCCTTTTGGAAATAAGCCATGCCCTGATAATAGCAGAACACCATCTCGTCAGGATTATACTCCAGCGCAGGCTCGCAGAGCATTATAACCTCGTCCCAGCGTTTGTCGTTCCATTTGTTCTGTAAGAGCTGCAGTCGTGCTCCGGCATTATCCGGAGCAATGGAGAGCACGTGCATGAGAGCATTGTTTATGCTATCCTCCGGCATTTCCTTCAGCGTGATGTATGCCGCGTTAAGCAGTGCTATGTCGGAATTATTGGGATCAGCCGCCATGACATCGCGGAATATCTGCAACACCCGTGTGGAGTCGCCGCCATGACGCTCGTTATCCTCAATCACCTGCTGCATCATCGTCATCTTGGTGCGCGAGGCGGTGTATCTGTTAAGGAGGATCTTGTCGCGATAGACATTTGACAGTGAGTCCTCGTTCTGCTGGCGATAGAAATCGTAAAGTGAGGCAGCGACGAACTCATTGTTAGGTTCGTCATTCTCTGCCTGAAGGAATATATCGCGGGCATCATCGGCACGGTCGTTCTGCAACAGCCAGTTGCCAAGCATGAGTTTATAGTTCACGTCGTTAGGATGGTCGTCGGAAAGTGCTTTAAGCGCCTTATACGCCCTTTCCTTGTCGCCTTTGAGCGAGTAGACACGCATCTTTGACAGCACGATTTTCTCGTCAGTACCGTTCATGCGCTCAATGCGCTCAATGGTAGACAGCATCTTATCGTAGTCCTTTCCCTGCTGATAGAGATGCAGAAGAATCTCCAGCACATCGTCACGGCTGGGGTTTGAAGCGTAAAGATACTCGTAGGCATCGATGGCTTTGTCGTATTTACCACTCCGTATGAACCATTGCGCCAGACGCTCATGGTAGAAATCGTTCTTCGGATTCAGTTCTATCGCCTTTCTGAGATAAAGCTCTGTCACGGAATCATTGTCGAGATCGGAGTAGTAAGCGCCCAGTTGGTAATACACCTCCGGCGCCAACGAGTCGAGCGAAAGGCAATGACGGAACAGGTCGAAGGCAGCGGTATAATGTCCGGCATTATACTGGCGCAACGCCTCGAGATAGAAATACTGGTATTCTGCGCTATGAATGCCACTGACAAGAGGCTTCGCAACCTTCCTGCCGGGCGAGCATGCAGAAAAAGCTATGGCAACTGCCACAGCAAATAAAAGATATTTCAGTATTACACGTCGGGGCATTGTCATCAACAAAATTCTTGCTTTGTCGGTGTGAGACATACTATTTCACACCCGTATGTCCATAGCCTCCCTCTCCACGCTCGGTCTCATCAAGGACGTCGACAGCAACAAACCGGCACTGTTCGTGGCGTGCAAACACAAGCTGGGCTATGCGCTCGCCGTCATTAACGGTAAATTCCTCGTTCGAGAGATTGACAAGAACTATTCCCAACTCGCCGCGATAGTCGGCATCGATAGTACCCGGTGTGTTCAAGACAGTGACGCCGTGCTTCAGCGCAAGACCCGAACGAGGTCGTACCTGACACTCGTAGCCGGCAGGAATGGCTATCTTTAATCCCGTAGGGATGAGTCTTCTCTCCAAAGGGCGGAGCACAACGGGGGCATCAATGTTGGCGCGTATATCCATGCCGGCACTGTAGGGTGTGGCATATTCCGGCAGTTTCTGATGACCGGTATTTACAATCTTTACTTCAATCATATCATCTGTATATTATGCAAAAGTACAACTTTTCCGTCGAAACACGTTACGTTTTCGAGAAAAATTACTATTTTTGCGATATGAACTGGCAACAACTGATATCAAACATCCGTCTGGGGCAGGAGCACCGCCACCCGGAACGTCACGACGACCGCTCGGAATTCAAACGCGACTACGACCGTCTGATATTCTCTGCACCATTCCGCCGGCTGCAGAACAAGACGCAGGTCTTCCCTCTGCCGGGCAGTATCTTCGTACACAACCGTCTGACCCACTCCCTCGAAGTGGCATCCGTAGGTATGTCGCTGGGCAATGACATCGCCCGAATCATTACAAAGAAACGTCCTGAGCTGCAAGGCTCGCTCTTCGAGGAGATAGATACAATAGTAGCAACGGCATGTTTGGCACACGACATGGGCAACCCTCCGTTCGGACATGCAGGCGAAAAAGCCATACAGACCTTCTTCACCGAGGGCAAGGGTGCCTTTCTGAAGGAAAAGCTATCGCCGGAGACATGGGCTGACATCACGCATTTTGAAGGCAACGCCAACGCGTTCAGACTGCTCGCACACCGATTCAAAGGACGACGGGAAGGCGGATTCGCGATGACATACTCCACGCTTGCGTCTATTGTCAAGTATCCGTACTCCGCACAAGCGATAACAAAAAAAGGAAAGTTCGGCTTCTTCGACGAGGAGAAGCATATATATGAGAAGATAGCCCGACAGCTGGGCATCAAAAAACTCTCCGCCGATGGTGAGCCGTTGCGCTACAGCCGTCATCCATTAGTGTATCTCGTAGAGGCTGCCGACGATATATGCTATGAGATAATGGACCTCGAGGATTCACACAAACTGAAGATTCTCAACTATGAGGAGGTGTCGACGCTGATGCTTAACTTCTTCACGGAGGATGTCAGGGCGGCTATTTGCCGGCGAATTTCCGACGAGGGCATCACTGACCTCAACGAGCATATCACATATATGCGTGCATCGGTCATCGGCAGATTGGAGGCATTATGCGCTCAGGTCTTCATCGACCACGAAGAGGAGATACTTGCCGGCACTTTTGAAGGAAGTCTTATCGACCATATTCCCGAAATGGAACGTCAGGCATACCGCAACTGCGTGATGGTATCGAAGACGAAGATTTACGATTCAAAGCCAGTGCTTGACGTAGAGTTGTCGGGTTACAAGATAATGGAAACGCTCATGGAGAAAATGGTCGAAGCCGTGGTACATCCCGACCGTTACTACTCTAAGCAGCTCATCAACCGCGTATCAAGTCAGTACGACATCAATTCCGACGATCTCGGAACGCGTATCATAGCCGTCATAGACTATATCTCAGGCATGACTGACATATATGCTCTGGATGTGTTTCAGAAGATCAACGGTATCAGTCTGCCGGTTGTATAAATCGGCAACGGCTCATACAGCCAATAGGAGCTTACCTCTGTTCGGGATAAGCACTGCATAAAACAACCGCCATGCGCCAGCCGTAGGCGCATAATTTATCACGTTCCGTCTCGCACGAAACCAAGCACGTCAGCCGAAGGGGCGTGATTTATCACGTTCCGCCTCCCTCCGTGAAAACAATAATCTATCCAATGCTCGAGAAATAAACCCATCGCACTAGGCGGAACGTGATAAATCACGCCCCTACGACATATGCGAATAAACTTAACAAAAAGGCTATTCTGACCGCACGTACAGCCGATATTTGCCGGTGCGTTGTCGTTCGTTGCCGAAAAACGCTTGTTTTTGGTATTACGCACAAGGTGTTGATAATCAGCATTATAACCTTGTTTAATGCCGACAAAATTAAAAAACAGTTTCAAGAACCGCCGTTTCTTGAGTCTAATTCCTACGTTTCTTGCCGATGAAACCGCTGTTTTTATCATTAAGAACCGCCGCTTTTTGAGCGAAAAAGCATGGAATTAGACAGTTTTTAGCTCTTGTCGGTTCTCGAAAACACGGTTTTATACCATGCTGACTTGACAAATCGTTGTTTTTAATTTTCTATCTCGCTAAAAAACGCAACGGTAATTTTTCTTGACTATACATAAAGTTTTAGGATAAGATTGCTGTAACTTTTACAAGAACTTTCTTCTTCCGAACTCGCGGAGAGGCTTACTGCTTGTTTCAAATAGTAATCGCTACTAACAACATTCCTTTTGATTTTGTGTCTTCCACAAGCCGAGAAATGGTCGATATTCGCCGGACGGCGTAGGGGCGTGATTTATCACGTTCCGCCTCTCTCCGTGAAAACAAGCAATCACTCCCACGCCACAAAATGAACCCAGTGTAACAGGCGTAACGTGATAAATCACGCCCCTACAGGTTTCATCTTACTCAATTCTTAGCTATAATTTATTTATCGGACACCAATTGTTTATTTATCTTCCTCCTGACAACGCTGATAAACGAAAAGAAGATGGTCTCCACAATGGGAAACCATCTTCTTTTACTTTTTGTTTGACTTATTGAATTCGTTCTTAACGCAGTGCTGCAACAGGTCTTACCTTAACGTTTTTCTTTACGTTCTTAATACGAAGAACATTTCTCTTGAAGTCTTTCTTTGCCGGTGCACCGGAAGGAGCCGGACCTTTAATCACGAAAGTCTCGAGGTTGCTATTGTTGTTGCTCTGATCATATCCCCAATATCCGGCACTTGTATAGAAACCGATGTTGAAGAAGAACTGATCGTCCTTCTTATTACTCTTAGTGGGGAATTGCTTAGGCATCAACGCGTTCATATCGCATAAATACAGGTTACCAGTTTCTTTATCGACGTAACCGGTGAATTGATCGGCGAATGTAATGGTGCCATCATCTGGATTCACCGTGAAGACAAAGTCGACTCCTAAGAAACAGTTCTCTATCTTGTAACGGTTATTGTTTGATTCTGATACATAAAGAACTAAGTTCTCATCAACAGAAGGCTTACCGTCTTCACCGATAAACACGTATTTATATGTGTAGTCACCAACGAATGCTTTCTTCCATCTCTCCTTCAGAGAGTTCACGTCTGAGTAAACAAATTGTGTAGAGACGGTCTTCTGTGCAACCTTATCAGCATTGTAAGTCTGCACGATTATGCTGTATACTCCTGCACTTGCGCCCTCTGGCATAGGAATACGGACATCACCTGCCTCTGTAACATCAACGACATTGCTTAGTGAAGCATCAAAAGAGGTTTCGGAAACTACGCCACCAGTAATAACGACAGCCTTGGCAGATGCTACGTCTTTTCCAAGTTTCACATTAGCGACTATAGATACCGCGCCATCAGAAGCCTCATACTTACCGGCATAGGACACCTCTGCAGAGTAGTCGGCAATGACAACACCTGGGAAGGTGATGACAAGCTGGCTATCAGAAGTTGTCTGATCCCAGCCACCGACGCCCTTCATATAGAAGAATGGCGCAATAGAGATCTGTGCAGGAAGTTCGTTAGCCTGATAAGAGAGAACCTTATTGTTCTTCCAGCCTTCGTCGCTTGCCTTATATTTATTGAATCCTGAAGGATGACAGACATAGATATCTGCATTATACTTGCTATTAAAGAAGCCGGAATTGACATTATTATATACCACAAGACCGTCGGTAGATATTGTGACATCCTTATAAACGTCACCCTTCTTCAATACGGTAATGTCCATAAACTCCGTAAATCCGTCCTTTGGTTCTGAACCGTTTGCCTTAGCAAGCTCATTGAATGGCTTTACAATGCGGAAGCGGTTAGGGAAGAGCTTGTTCTGAAGAATCTCAACCTTTGCCTCTTTGACGTTCTCATATATCCAGTTGTCGGTCAATTTTCCTTTGCCAAGCGATACCCAAGGCTCTGCCTGTCCTATCTTCAGACTAACCGCAGAATTGCCATAAGGTGTATTATATTTGTCGCCAAACGAGAGTTTCACACTGTCGTACTTGCCGGATTGAATCTTCTCCGGGTTGTAGGTGATGACAAGCTTTGTCTCTTTCTGGTCGGCAGCAAATACGACATTATCCGGAATATTGAGCTCTAAGATATTGCCTTCTGCCTGTTCGACAACGAGAGGAATAGTCACGGCATCAGTGCCCATGCGCATTACAGGTATCTCAACCGTCGAAGCCTCAGCCTTGACCTCCTGAATGTTCTGCAGCGTATTTGGGAAATACACTTGTTCACTGTTCAAAACTTCTGTAGTAACCTCATCTTCGCTACAAGCAGTAAAACCAGCCACTACTGCAAGAAGGGTAAGTACAGAAAGTGCTTTATACATATACTTCATAATAGATCTTGTTTTATTATTTATAATATTCCCTTGTTCCTGCATCCCTACCAGAGGGTGGTAGGGGCAGGTCTGGAGGTTACTTTTAATCTGTTACACCGTCACGGAGGGTAGCGTTCTGATACATTTCAGGTACTTTACCACCGGTGTTGTTTACTATTGAGGAGTTTGAGTTCGTCTCTTTTATCGGGAATCGCATCAGCAACCATGGGTCTGAAGGGTCGATATTGAAGCGGTACGCATCAGGAACGTTGCCTTTACCCTGGTCATGGAAACGAACTATAGGCTTACCAAGACGCATGGCATCACTAAAAGCGAAGCCTTCGCCCCATAGCTCCACACGGCGCTGGAACCAAATCTCATCGGCAAGGCTGCGACCTGATGCAGAAGCATTATATTCCGGGTCACGGTATGTCTTGACGAAATCATTAAGAGTTGCAGTTGCTCCGTTTTCGTTACCACTCTTTGCAAGCGCCTCTGCCTTGATGAGTATAAGCTCCTCAACACGCATGAACGGGAAGTCTGAGTCGTTCTTGTCGGAGCCAATCACCGGAAGACCGAACTTTACGTTTGTATAAGGAAGGTATGCTAACTTGACATTAGGGATAACAAGAGTAGCTATAGCATCTCCTTTTATAATCTTGCCCGGCTGGTTCGGATCTGGCCATCCGGCATTTTCCAGAAGTGGGGAGTGTAGATTTCTGTCAACCCACCAGCCCTTACGAACGTCGCTGTCAGAGATCTTGTTATAGAGAAGCTCGTTTATACAAGCATAAACCTGAGTTGCTGGGGCATAACCGTTGGAAGAGAAAGATGAAATCCATGAAGCTGCCGTAGCATATCCCTTGTTAGCCAAGCTCTCTGTCATATCAAAGCCCCACACCCAGTTCTTGTCGTTGATATCATAGAATGCCGGTGCAGTGAGGGCATTTGCAGTAGCAGGTGACAGTCCTTCCTCTTTGCAGAGATCGAGGGCTGCCTGAGCGTCAGCTGCAGCCTCTGCCCATTTCTCCATATTCATATATACACGGGCACGCAGACCGAGTGCAACGGTCTTGTTGATTCGTGCCTTACTGACGCGGGCAACGGTCAGGTTTTCCACGGCATAATTAAGGTCTGACAGTATAAGATCGTAGATTTCTTTCACCGTAGCACGTGGATTGTTGGCAAAATCGGTAGTCTCCTCGGTCACCTTTGGTACGCAGGGCTTATCTTCATTGCCCACATACTTGAACTGGAAGTATGGTGCGAGGGCGAGATAGTCGAAGGCACGTATGGTACGCGTTTGGGCTATGATATTAACAGCCGGCGCATCCTCACGTCCGGCATAAGCCTTTAGAATATCATTAGCATTCTTAATCTGGTTGTAAGGCGTAGCATAACGGACATACGGATTAGCATAGTCCGCATTACGTGAGGTGTATTCACCGCATACATTGAACCAGTTGTAGCCAGAGTTTGGATACACGATATCGGCAGCCTCAATGTCCTGAGAGATTGCAGACATGATAAATCCGAAGTCATCAGCACGACTAGCTCCAAACACAGCGTTCGGCTCACCCATCATAGTGAACATTCCTGAGAATGTAGCCTCTATTCTCTTAGGTATTGCGTAATAGGTATTGTTCACCTGTTCCTGCGAGAGTGCAAAACCCTGTGGCTCCAATTCGTTGATTTCATTGCAGGCTGTAAGAGCTGAACCTGCAATAGCCAATATAAGGAATCTATTTAATTTCATAATCTTTTTCGTCTTTATTTTGTTCAACAACGTAGAATTAGAAGGTGAGTGTCACACCTGCTGTGAGAGTACGGAGGGCAGAGTAGTTACCTGTAGCCATACCGGTACCACTTGAGTAACCACCAATACCGAATGAGAAGCGAGGGTCAAGACCCTTACGTGCGGTGAGTATGAAGAGGTTCTCGCCTGCAACATATACTCGCAGACCTTGAAAACCGTGCTTCACCATGAAGCGCTTTGGCACATTATAACCAATGGTAAGGTTGTTCAGAGAGAGGTAGTCGGAACTTGTCAGATATGTATCTACTGCTGACTGACCTACTGAATAATCTGTGTCAAGACGTGGGATTGTTGTGTTTGGATTCTCAGCTGTCCATGCTTTCAGCGCATCCTTGTGTATTGCGCTACCTCGGTTGTCCTGTGTCCACATCAAAGCCTGGTATGCAGAATCATAAAATTTACCTCCGAGCTGGAACTGGAACTGTGCCGTAAGGTCGAAGTCATAGACTTTCAGGCTTGTTCCGAAACCACCATAAACCTTCGGCAGTGTGGTGCCGCAGTCATATTTTGTAGCATCGGAGAATGTTGTTGTCTTGCCTTGCCCGGTCACCTTGCCATTCTCGTCGACGATGTCATAGTAGAACATCTGGCGTCCGAGGTCTGATGCGGTGAGCTTGCCTTGAGATGCATCGACGTCAGCCTGCTGACAGATACCTGCACTCTTGTAGAGGTAAGCCTGATATACAGAGCCGCCGACTCTGCGGATAAAGTATGAAGCCTTTATTCCTTTCTCACGAACATCAGGGTCGAGGTCAGTAATCTCATTGTGGTTACTTGTGAGGTTGATGTTTGCATCCCACTTGATGTTCTTTGTCTTCACGATCTGACCTTCGATTGTGAACTCAACACCACGGTTCACGAGCGAACCGATGTTCACCGGATAGTAACCTGTCACGATGCCCGATGATAGTGGTGTCGGCTTGTTGTATAGCAGGTTGTAAGCCTTACGGTTGTAGAACTCAAGGCTACCGTTAATTCGTCCCTTAAATAATCCGAAGTCAAAACCTACGTTGAAGTTCTTCGATGTTTCCCATGTAAGCTTTGGATTACCTTTCTGATAGAGCACAATACTATACTCGTCTTTCTCGGCATTGTATGATGTTCTGTACTGATCGGCATAAGCGAAGTAGTTGTTTGTATTAGCGTTCGACAGGTCGTCGTTGCCTTGTTCACCGTACGACGCCTTCAGCTTCAGGTAGTCTATGGCATCTGCGTTGAACCATTCTTCCTTAGAAATCTGCCATGCACCACCAACGGAGAAGAAGTTACCCCAGCGGTGTCCCGGCGCGAAGCGTGAAGAAGCATCACGACGATAAGAAACAGAACCGAAGTAGCGCTCCTTGTAGTCGTACTGAAAACGGGTGAAGAAACCTTCTGTCATGTAGTTGTCGGTATAAGAACTGAGCTGCTTTGAGTCACCGTTACCGTTGGCATTTCCGAGCTCGCCTATCGTAGGGTCAAACAGGTGGTCGTTGTAACCGTTGAAATACTGATACTTGTAACGGTACTGCTCGTAACCGAGGAGTGCATCGAAATGGTGCGTGTCCATGCCGTTGAAGTCGGTACGATATGTAGCAAGGTATTGGTTGTTCACACTGAGTTGGCGAATGGTTGTCAGCTCAGCCTGACCATCTTGTGCCGATGCAGAACCGTATGTGCTGTAGAGGCGGTTTGTACGACTGTTGTCGGATGTCACGCCAATCTTTGCCGACAGATCAAGACCTTCCAACGGGGTGATTATAATGCCCCAATTACCGTTAAACATATCGCGGTAAGTCTTTGTTCTGTTGTACTCGTTGTCGCGGACAGCATTGCCGACTACTGAAGGACGAACCTGATTGGTCTGGTTTGAGTCATATATCGTACGTCCCTGTTCTTTCTTTATTGTACCGTCGGCATTACGTACGTACAGAGGGTAGATAGGTCCGATATTGTTTACTACATAGAAAAGGTTGCCTGATGATGCCCAGGTCTCCGTTGTATAAGACGGTCTGTCAGAGTCTGTGTGGGTGAAACCGAGGTTTGCAGTCACCTTTGCCCACTTTTTTGCCTGGAAATCAAAGTTTGTACGAGCGGTGTAACGCTTGTAACCTGATCTGTTTACGATACCTTTGTCATCAAGGAAACCTACAGAAGCGTAGTAGTTCACGCGGTCGGTCTTGCCACTTGCGCTCGCCATATACTCCTGACGGAATGAGTTATGGAATGTCTCATTATACCAATCATCAGGTTTATAGTAGTATTTGCCGTCGGAATAGCCGAGCGTTGCGGCAGGGTTAATGCGGAAGTTCCTGCCAATGAGATACTGACCTGTAGGAACTGTGAACACTTTATATCCCAGACCGCCATTCTTCTGGTCGAAGAGATTGTCGTTGGCAAACTTATAAGCAGCATCTGCATCCCTGCCTGCAAGTATCTGGGCATTATACATACGACGGAATTGCAACTCGTAGTACTGACCGGGGTCTTTCACCACGTCGTAGTTAGGTATTGCACGAGAGTTTGAGCCGAACTTTGCATCGAACCTGATATTCGCGTCGCTCGTCTTGCCTTTCTTTGTAGTGATGATGATTACACCATTAGCACCACGGGCACCGTAGATGGCACTTGCAGCAGCATCTTTAAGTACTGTCATTGACTCGATATCCTGCGGGTTGATGTTCGAGATACTACCCTCGTAAGGCATACCGTCAATAATATAAAGAGGTGCACTACTTGCAGACAGAGATCCTATACCACGAATACGGATTGTAGTACCATTAGAGGTCGGGTCGCCATTGCTCTGCGTCAGTTGTACACCGGCTGTAGCACCGGCAAGGGCAGCAGTGGCATTGGAAGCAATGTGTCCTTCTATCTTGTCTGACTTCATCTCTGCGGCAGAACCGGTGAATGACGACTTCTTCTGCGTACCGTAAGCGACAACCATAATCTCCTCGAGCGCGTTGTTCTCGGTTTCGAGCACAATGCGAAGGTTCGTGCCTGCCTTCACGATCTGAGTCACAAGTCCGATGTAGGAAACCTCAAGTTGGGAATTTGCATTTGGCACTTTAACTGAAAAGTGCCCATCAATATCGGTAATCGTACCATCATTAGTGCCCAGAATTTTGATGGTAGCACCAATTACCGGCTCTCCATTTTCTGAAGAGACAACAACACCGGAAGCGGTGATCTGCGCCAGCGACATTCCGACATATACGAAAAGGCTGACAATAATCATTAAGTGTCTTTTGTTCATAATATCTCTCAAGTTAATTAATAATCATAGTGTAAACTTCTTTCCTATCAACTATATTACGGTATTAAACCATCACTTACATTTCACTCATTCTTCCCATCCATTTAAAAATAAATCATAACCCATACTCCCCCTGTTAGCGACAAATTTATAGTAATTATTCAAAACAAACAAACGAAATGTAAAATTTATACGTCCGTTTTGCATTTTTTAACAGTATAACCTTTAAAAATAGTAAAGATATTGAGTTTATATTCATTTTGATAGCAATTAGGATGAAAGAACTGAATTTTTGCGTAGAACCAAGCCAGCACCTTATCAT
>CAJPPF010000015.1 GCA_905372445.1 uncultured Prevotella sp.
CGTTTGATTGTTGAGCAGATTAACAGTCTTGTTACCGTGGGCGTAGCGGGCTACGGCAAGGAAATAAGACTGCTAAGATGCCACACAAGCGGACGAAAGCAGTAGGAAAGCTCTTGATCTTTGATAATAAAACGACACCGTGGTCTATTGACCGTTTTGGGTTTAATACTGAAACACGTGGCTACGGCTCCTGCAATGTCAGTCGGCAAACAGATTGTCGATGTACCGGAAGTTCTGTGGCACGGTAAGATTCCTCCGCTTGTGTCGCATTTTGTTCAGTGATATACCGAAAAGACGCTTCAGGGCACTGTCGGGGAAAATACACTTATGCTGTCGCCATATATATTTGTCGAGTGCTTTACTGTAAACGGCTTTGTCGCCACAGAACAACCGACCGAAGAAATACACCTGCAGCATACGCTCTGCAGTCCATGTCATTCTACCGTTCTCGCCGGTTTCGATAAGTCCTTCCGTTACTGCTTTGTCGAAAGCCTCGGGGTGCGTCATCCTTGCCATGAGTTGTGGTGGCAATAGGTTCCGTGATGGCTGACTATTGACTGTGACGGAGGTGTTGCCTTGCAGCAGTTTTTTCATCTCAGTGTGTATAAGTGCTCGTATCTCTTCCAAGGTGATGTTTGTTGTCATGATGTTCTGTTGATTGCACTCAAGACGGTCATTGCGCCGCTGAGTATTGTTATTTCTTTTTTCTGCTGTCCCGGGTTATTCTGCGTAATCCCATGCCAGTGATAATGTCGACCTACTCACTGTCAGGCGAGAGAGATAAAGAGGATAGTCATATATATAAATAAGGTGTATGTCACGTGCGATGCGTTTGCAGCATCGCCGTTCGTTCCTTTGTCAGGCACAAAGGTATGCACAAAAAAAGCAGAAGGGAAATGTTTGGTTCATTATCCCTTCTGCATGTAAATGAATACAAATAAGTTCAACCGTGCGGCAAGAAATCTCACAAGTCTTGTGTTGCTGTTTGTACGGTGTCTTTCGAGGTTTATCCCTAATCGTTCATTAGAATCCTTGTCTGATTTTGTTCGATTGTTGAGCAGATGTGCTGACGTTTCATCGAAGGCATAGCGGGTTACGTTGAGATGAAATGGCAGCGCAGATGTCGGCAAGCGGACTAAAGCAGTAAGGAAGCATGACGGTAATAACAAATCTAAGCAAATGCGGTTTAATGACCGATTAGGGTTTATCTGACGTACATGTTCCAGTTCGATTCCGTACGCAGGTAGATGCCTTCGTCGTGAAGAATCTTCCACAGGTCGTGCTTGTGTGAGCGGTTGGAGATGATCTTCTCGCTGACGAGTCGGTTCACTACGTCAGGTATCTCTTTCTGCGGCATCACGGCGATTGTCTTGAGAAACTTTTTTGCCTCTTCCATGTCGCCATAGAACACTGCCGCCAGTCGTCCGGCGATGTTGTTCTCCTCGTCTACGGTGGTTATTTCCGTCTCGTGATTGTCGTCCGTGGCGGTTGCCTGTGGTGAGGTGTATACCGGTCCCTCGAATGTTCCTCCGGTTATTATGGTGTTGATGCTGCCTGCTTCAAATGTCAGCTGTATGTCATGTGGTCTTGTCTGTTCCATTTTCTTTATTCCTTAAATAGATGTTGTTGCTCGTCCCACCCTGAAAGGCAATGAGTGAGTTGTCGGTGTTCGTAACGATGTTTATGGAGCGCGTCTGGAGTTTCTCGAGATGGTTTTTCAGCAGATTGTTCTCCACCTGCAGACTGGCGATAATCTTGTTTTGCTCCTTCACGGTCTCTTCGGCTTTGTCGCAACGGTATATCCAACGCCCGAGAGACTCGTCGTGATACTCCATTACCTTTGCGATAGCCATGTTTATTCCTTCTTTCAATATATTTTCATTATCCATAGCTGCCTTACATTTTTCCAATCTTTATTTTCTATACATTGTTTGATTAATACCTCATGCACAGCCGCCACCAGAGGCACTGCACGTAAAAACGATAAAATAGATTTTTCATAGTTGCTGCTTGTTTTAATAATATTATTCCTTTAGCGCGAGCCATGACCCGCAGGCAAATTAATGATTTGTCTGCAAATATAAAAGGGGAGTAGGACAAATCGTGTCATACTCCCGAACTATTTTTCCAACCAAAATAGGTCAATGGACCGTGGTGTCGTTTTATTATCAAAGAAAAGAGTTTTCCTACTGCCTTCGCCCGTTTGTATTTTATCATTCCGTGCATTTGCTGCGGTCAATAACCTTCATCGCCATGCGTGTTATCTCCTCCACGAGCCATTCGGGCTGTAGCACCTGCAACAGTCCGGCACGCCCAAGCACCATTCCGCGAAATTCGTACGATGGTTTCATCTCCAACCTGAAGTCGCTCCAGCCGTCACCTCGGTGAAGCAGTTGCTGCGAAGGATGTATGGGCTGGCTCTCTATGCGGCTTATCTCCTTGCCGAAGGCTCTGACAACGATTGTCTCAACCTTCATCTTCGCGTCGTTCACCAGCCCGTAGGTCTCTTGATAATATCGCTCGGCAGAGAAGTCGCGGTCCATCTCGAATCGTTCGTCGCTCGGCTCTGCGGTCACTATGCGGTCGAGACCAAACTGTTTCAGTGTGCCGTCCTCCTTGCCCAGAAGATACCACTGCCGGTTGTAGAGCTTCATGCAATAAGGCTCCACCACGCGTGTGGTGGTCTTCGTCTCGTCGTATTTCCGATAGGTGAATTTCAGGCGCACGTTCTTCTTCATCGCCTTTACCACGCTCTCTAACGCTATGCCTGCCGAAGGCGTGCTCTCGAGTATGATTCTGTCTTTCAGTCCCACGCAGTCTGCGAGTTCGTTGCCCACCGACAGCGTGTCCATAAGCCAGTTTGCCACGGTGCCCTGTTCCATGTCGCGACGGTTGATGATATAGTATTTCTTTGCCTTCTGGTCGTAGTCGATATGAATACCGAAAATGTCGGCTATGGCGTAGCGGTGTCGGTGGAATGTGCGTGGCTGTATGCTTATGCCTTCGCTCATCTCCATTGCCAGCCATCGCTCGTTGATTTCTGCCAGCGACAGGCGCTGCTCCTTATATATCGTCTCAAGAAGCCATATATACTCCCTGAACGTGACAGGTTTCTTCATTGTCGTGTGTATGTAGATTGTTATTGGTCTGCAAATATAATAAAAGTCTGCGTGATGCCGTCCCGCGCTTTTATGTTTTAACCATTATTTATATATATGTTTGGTATAATCGCCATTCTCAGACCTTGCAATGTTTTCCTCCTTGGCATATTGTCTATGTCGAAACCATGCCATTTGTTATATCGTGCGGTGTAATGTCCGTTATTTTTACTGACAACATACAGTCTGCAACTTCCTTTTTCTCCTATTTTTTAATATCTCTGCATAAATAAAGCTCAAACTCTTTACGTTATGGAAACGAACAAAAACAATGCTTGTAACTTATTGATTCCCAGCGTGTTTCAAAAACCGTCGTTTCTTGCCTCTAAAACCATAGCTTCTTGCGCCTAAAACCGCCCTTTCTTGAGCCAAGAACCGCCGGTTCTTGAAATCACTTTCTGCGGTTCTTTTTCAATATAGATGTTTTTCCCTTTCAGAAGAATGGAGTTATTAATATTTCTTGAGCAGTTTTTACAAGTTATATGTTGATATTTATGACAATAGCAACCATGTTGTTTATGTTTGCAAAAGGCGTGAGTGTAGTTACTATATCTGCAAAGGTTAACGCTCATGATATGTGTACATTTGCCTCTCATCGTATCAAAAAACTTTTAGAAATCATCTGCAATACAAAATACTCTGTATAAACAAGTTTCGTTTTCAAGAAAGCAGATGATAAAGTCAGTAGTTACTTATGAAATAGAGTTAATAAGTAGGTGTTCATAATTAATTGACATTGTATTTACGGCTATTTTCCAGTCATTCTGTCGCCTTGAAGCAGTAGTGTAGCGGGCTACACGACTGATGCAAGGCGACAGAATGACTGGAAAAGAGACGTGAAGACGATGGCAAAGTGAAAGCATAAAAGATAAGAGCAATATAGATACGTTTAATTTTGAACACCTACTTATCCTTGTGTAGTATTGTATATGCTCATAGATAATCATACTTTTTTAGAATAATTATAGGTTGCATCCTTTGATATTCGCATTATTATTATTACTTTTGTAATTGATAAATATACTTTTGCAAGATATGTTTGGAATTGAAACTTATAATAAGGAACAATACAATCGTCACTTTTTAAGGGATGTTATTTTTACGGTGCATTTTAAAGATAATATTGATTGTACTAAAAAACGTAATGAATTTATATCATCATTAAAGAATGATTATCCAATATATCATGATAGTATAGCGCAAGATATCTCCGTTACTCTTGGTAACGACAGACAGAGAAATTCTGTCACAATCAATAATAACAATGATTCCCACCAAGTAATATTACGAACGGAGGATATGATGAAAGAGTTTGTCTTAACGAATAATTCTTTGCAATATAAAGAATCAGGACATACTTATAAAGGCTCTCAATCTTTTAATACGCAACTTGCAAAAGCTTTACAATTCTTAAAACTTAACGGAACAGAAGAATGTAAAGTCATTTCTCTTCGAAAAGTTAATATAATTGAATTTAAGTCTAATCTCAATAGTGACCATTCATTAGAAGAAATACCCACATATGGTCCAGCTCGCGAATTATTGTCCGATAAATTATTACCTACATACGAAAGCTATAAAGAATGTAATAAGTATGTTGTACAAAATTTACAAAGTTTGCGCTTAAAAGACAAAGACTATAATCTTGAAATAAAATATGGTTATCTCGTGAGTGAGAAATCAGAGAATCTAGATTATGTCAAGGGACAAGTCATATTGGATTTACTACTTGAAAGAATAGGAAATATATCGATTAAGACTATTGATGAAGAATTATCGAATTTTCATAATATCCTTTATGATGTGTTTAGATGGGCAATCACAGAAAAGATGTTGGAAATTTTAAAGTCATAAGCTATGGAAACAGCACAAGAATATAATTTAATATCTAATAGTACAGAGGAATTAGTTAATAATGGTAGTAAGCGTACCAGTAATATTAATAATACTGTTGCTGTACTTCTCTGTAGTGGTCTTTTCTCTTTATCTTTGCCTAGTATCGCAACTTCTGCGCAGCAGAATTCTCTTTTTTCATATTCAGTACCGGGTAATAATAAAAAAAAGTATGAGAAGAATATTCGACGTGATGAAAGGAATATTATAGAACTTAAGAAAATGAATATCGTATCTGATATACGTGATTTGAGTTTATTAGATAATGATTGGGATGGGTATGGTGCCATAAAGGTTTTACCTAGATGCATAAGTAATGCTATTAATATTATCAACGCCAAAATTATATCCTGTAATTATATTAATGATATTTATGCGAATCCTAATGGTACAGTTTCCATAATTTGGGAAAATGAATTTGAAAGCAATGTCGGTTTGGAGATTGGTGAAAAAGAAATGTCTTTTTATTATCTTAATGGAAACAAACAAGAAATTGTAAACCATGTTCCTCTCAATGAAGAGTCTTATACACAACTTTCAAAACTACTTTGTAAACTTTGATGTGCAGTATTCCTTCAGAAATAGATAACCAAGAGAACATTCTAAGAACTATATTTTCTCCCGCTAATTTTAATGCTAAGGGGAAATTGCGTGGTAACTTTATGCGTCCTCAATTTTCAAAGGCTGATGAAGATGACCCAACAATAGCAAGTAATAAAATATCAGTTACAAGAGTTGATCACGTAAGTATTAATTTTTGTAAAGATCATGCTAAATCTCATAGTAGCAAACCTAATCGCCTTTATTGGGGATTCGCTAGGTTTATAACTTCTGATATAAGAAGTACACCAAAAGTTGATGTCTCCTCTAAACCTGTAGAGGATAATCCTGCCCATGCTAATATTGTGTATGATTTTAAAATTCCAATTTCTAATGGAGAAACAATTGATGCTGAGTATGAGATAGCTATTAAGACATTAGTTAAGAAAGCACAGATTATGGAGGATCCTTCACCAAATAATGCAAATTGGGAGGGAGATGTAATATAACGTGAGTTCGACGAATCAGGAAAATGCAAGTTGTGTATCAAATATCCTTTGTCCGCTGATACACAACTGCTTCAGAAATAAGCAATATGCAGCAATGGCTCCAAGTAGGTTGATAAGTTCTCCTTTCTCATTGCAAATCATATGTTTGGGATAAAGTGCGTTTCAAAATGAACTGCCCCCGAAAGTTAGACAAAAACTTTCGGGGGCAGTTAATATTTTGACACTCTCTTGTGACTTGTTACTCTACGAGTATCGGACGAATGGAATTGCCGTGACGACAGTCTTCGCCATTGTTATCGTAGACGTCATCGTTGTCGAATTGGAGGCTCCGTGCCCAATCCTTTGAATCTTCGAAGAGTATGGAGGCGAAGTAATAGCCACCGTAGCCGGCATATTTCACGGCATTGGTGTTGTCGTAACGCGAGCCGGCACAGGGAAGGAATAAGCCTTTGTCGATCTCTTCCTTTTTGAGTTCGCGGGCTATTTTGTTCTTCATCGGATAACCGTCAGGTTCGGTAACGAGGTAGCCGTAAATGCGTTTGTCGCTTTCGACGATGACGTAGCCGAATTGCCAAGAGGCTTCTCCTGTGAGTTTTAGAATCTCTTGATAAGTAGGCATGCGGTATTTTCCATTCGTAGCCCAGTAAGCGATGTCTCCGAAAGCTGCTTCTTGGAAGTTGGTTGTCTCATTTTGCAGTTTGTCATCGGTGTACATTTTGCCCGAGATATTGACTTTCGTAGTGTTTGCGAATACGGTGTTGCTGTGAGTCAGAGCGTTTGGACCGCAAACGCCGTAGTTGAAGTGATCGATCTGATCGTCAGCCTGCATTATTTCAAAATTGTAAGCTTCGCTTGAATTGCCGTGGTAGCCGTAGCGCGGCTTGAAATAATCCCATTGGTGATCGGCAATTTTCCATGTTCCTTTGTCATATTGCAGGTTGCCTGTTGCCCATTTTATTCCGCCGATGGTGACGAAACGGTCAGGTTGTTGGGGCGATGTGCTTGTTTCAAAAGTGATGTCTTGAATATCATCGGCTGGGATCTCGATGGTTTCGCCATTGTTTTTGGTCACTTTCATCTTATAATTCTGGGCATACAGAGAGCTGAATCCCATGGAAATGGCAAGTAAGAATAAATATTTTCTCATAGTGTAAAATGTTTTATTGATTTATAATGATTGAATCTTTAGATTATCGTTTGTTGAACACCTTGAGCTTGATGGCAGCTGTCTGGATGATATAAACGCCCGGTTGCTGTTGCGAGAGGTCTATGTCTGCGCTTCCGTCTGTGCCGGCTTGTGCTTGAAGCACCTGTCTGCCGTCGATGGTTATGACACTGATAGATGCGTGTGCAGGTAGGTTTGTGAACCGCACGTGTCCTTCTTCGAACACTGATTGCGGTTGTGAGGCTTGCGTTTGAGGTTCGTTTCCGATGCCAGTCGTACCTCCTTCTTCCTTAAACGTGTAGCGGACGATGTCTGCTAAAGATGCAGTGATGGTCTTGCCTGATGTTTCTGCTTTCATCGTTCCGCCCGTAAGCGTAATCACGGGATGGTCTGCCAATGCAAATTCGGCTGTCGTTCCATTGCGGAGTTCGATGCAAAGGAACTGAACTTTGCTGTCGGCAAGCGCGCTCAACGGTGTGAGCAGCCAGCCGAACAGAAGTAGATACATGATTCTTTTTCTCATAATTATTGAAGTTGATTAATATATTCGATGGTAGAGAGTTGCACTTAGTAGGATGTGGTCATATCTTCGGGCACACAGATATAATAGTCGGCGAGTCCTTTGTAATCGTCTTCCAAATAGGAGATATCCTCTTGCCGCACGGCTCTAATGGTTGTGAACGTTGTCCCAGGACGGTATTGCAGCAGATAAGGAATGATTCCTTCTTGGGCGTCGGAATGATAACTCCCATTAAAATGCAGGAATTTCCCATGTAGATTTTTCGCAATAAACCAACCCATGGTTGCATCTTTGATAGCCTGCGCTTGTGCCATGCGTTCGGGATCGGCCCCTTTGTTCTTGCCCATCAGTCCCATCATCGCGAATCCGGAGGCAGCATTGGCGTTTGCCACATAACGTATCGGCAGAGGTGGCAGATAACGTTTAGCATCGGATGAAAGCGAATCGAGATAAGCCATGCCGCGATTCTTCACCACGTTGGCATATCTTCTGGGCACGTTGGTGGCGATCAGCGGAAGCCGGTTGTCTTTCACATAGTAGACGATCGGCGCATAATCGGTGCTGTAATTCGGCCAAATGCGTGCTTCTTCTTCAAAACGATCGCCCGAAATGATGTTGTTCAGATATTCGTCGATGATGAGTTGCGTGTCAGCTTCGAACATTTCCATACCCACTTCAAGTTTTTCCCCGTGTATGGCATGCAATGATTGGAGTATCTTCAACTCTAACCAATGTGTGACAACGCAGTTGTGCATCTCGCCGATAAAGACGACATCGGGCTCAGAGAGAGCTTTGATCAATGATTGATACGTAATCTCTTTGCCTGCATGATCGTATAGCTTATAAGCTTCGGGTGTCTTTTGTGCGCTGGCGTCGAGACCGAACAGCAATGCCGTTGCCATGAGGAAGCGGCGTAAATGTTTATGGATTGACATTGTTTTGTGATTTAATGAGTAAGAATTTCTTGTTCCATTGCAGATAATTTACAAACCCTTGGCGAATGTCTTCGGGTGTAATCGTGTCGAGACAACTGGCATAATTGTCGAAGTCGGCAAGACTTTCGCCGTTGCGAATGAGCGAAGTCAGTGCTGTCTTCCATTCAGACGGTGCCTTGTCCGATAGCGTCTTGCGTTTGGTCACGATGAAAGAGCGCTTCATCTTATCAAGTTCAGAGACAGAAACGGGATGTTGTTTTAGTTCTTCGATAATGCTGTCTAACACATGATCGGCACGTATCCTGTTTGCATTTTTGACCGAAATAGTGAGTTGGAAATGATATACCTGTTGCGGACAACCGCTATAATAGAGATCTGCGAAAGGTGAATATACGATGTTTTCTCGCTCGCGGAGGATGCGAATAAGTCGGTCTTGCAGAATATCACGCATCAGTTTGAGACGCAATGAAGCACGAAGTGAAGGCTGATAATTGCCTGCAAAGACATAATTGAGCACCGTCTGGTCATCGTTTCCACCATCGAACGTCTCGGTATGCGATGTTGCGGGGAGGGCAAACGGTGTGTCTTTGAATGTGACGGCATCGTCAGAGCGCTTCATTCGAGCGAATGTCGAAATCGCGATGCGTGCCGTTTCTTCCATTGGGAAATGCCCCGTGAGAATGATAGTCAGTTGTGATGGATCGGCAAACAGACGCTTGTAATATTGCGTGAGTGTGTCGATGTCGAGTGCATCGATGTCGTTTTTCGTTAGCTTCGGGCGTCTTCCGCTGAGTGCATTACCTGTAAGTGAGTCAATGCGGTTGTTGATCATCCGTTCGGCATCGTGCTGCATCAGTCTTTCCAACAGTGTCTCCTTACCCAGCCCTTCAGCTTCGGCTTGACGAGTTTCTGCGAAATCAGTGCGATTTAAACCCGGATGGCACATCTTTTCATAGACCATATTGAAGAGTTCTGTGGTTTTAGCGACAGGTGCTGACGCCAAAACTTGATGCCAGTAATCGTCTTCGCCCACGACCATCGACAGTTTTTCTTGATTCATCACAGCCAATAGCGTGTCGGAATGCACCTTTTCGAGTCCGCCCATGTCGACATAACTCACCGCGTCGTGATATTTTCGATAATCGCAATCACTGAGATCGGCAGTTCCGCCACGACCGAGTGCTGTTATGGAAAGCGTCTGTTCCTCTTCTAATGTAGGACGGAGAAGGATCCTAAGACCGTTGAGGAGCTTGATTTCCGTTACTCCTAAGTCGGCGTATGACGTACGACTGGCAATCTGTTGCGCATCGAATGTATGCTTTTCTGCTAAACATGGCGGCACGATGACAGGCTTCTCTTCTACGATGTTTGGATGAAAATCATAATAATCGTGCATCGTTTGTCGCCAGCCCGTCAGCCATGCCCGATCCACTTCATGAGCTGTCAACGGAATTTCGTTGGGCATACACGGGTTAGTGTAAGCCAGCAAACGGCATTGCCGTAAGTTGCCGATAAGATTGCGAAGGAGCTTTTGCAGCAGTTTATGATCGGTCTTTTTCAGTAGTGCCCGCACCTTGTTCACATCTTCGGGAGCCCGAAGCGGACGATCACCGGTCATAATATAGTCTGTGAAATCATCGCAGAGATCGGTAGACAGCCGTTGCGTGGTGTCAGGAGTTAGTTGTTCGAGTCGGCTGTTGATACCTATTTCCAACTCACCCGGGCAAAAACTGTTTTGCGACAAGCGTCGAAACTCGCGCGCCGTAGCTGTAATCTGATGGAGTAAAGTAGTCTTATCCTTTGCCGAAAAGCTCAAAACGAAATGGTCTTTATCGCCCAAATACCAATTATTCGATACATCGCAACCTGTTTTCAGTGCATTCAATCGATTGGAAAGACAAGTTATGAGCAAGTCCATCTGCTGTTTCTGTACAGCCGATGCAATCGAATGAACCACAGTTGTGCGATGAGGCACTATTATTTCGAGCTTTGTCGAGGTTTGCATCGTATCTCTCACTTCCTGCCAAGACGTACCTTTGGGATAATCGAATGAGTATGTCGACCATCTTCTCAATGGTTTTCGTGGGATCGATGACAGATTCCGCTGCAGCATATCGACAGTTTTTTCTGTATCGATGTTGCCCACCACGACCACAGTCGCTAATTGCGGCGCATACCATTCGCTGTGAAATGCCTGCAATGTGGCACTGTCGATATGCCGGATATCATCTTCCGTGCCGAGTGGCATACTTTGGGCATACCGCCCTTTTCCGATTTTCAGCGGATAGAAATCATCGCCTGTGCTGTAACCGCGCAGTTCCTCGGCGATCACACTGCACTCTTTCCTGACGCGTTCGGAATCGAAACTGATTGCTGTCAACCAGTCTTTGACAGCTAAAAAGGCAGAATCAAGCACATGACTGTCTGTCTTTTCCATAGGCAGTGATAGCCAATAGATTGTCCGATCGAAACCTGTGAAAGCGTTGATATCACGTCCGAACTTCATGCCTTGTCGCTCGAAATAGTCTATCAGTGTGTGTCCTGGAAAATGCTTTGTACCGATAAAGGCACTGTGCTCTAAGAAATGGGCGCTTCCTTTCTGCCGATCGTTCTCATGCAAAGAGCCTACGCGCATCACTAATCTTACCTCCACATCGTGCCGTGGCAACTCATTGGGAAGTATGATATAATGGAGTCCGTTGGCAAATGTTCCTTCTACAATTCCCCGCGGATGTTCGATGAGCTGACGCTTAACGGTTATTTGGCTTGCAAAAGCAGGCTTTTCGCAAACTAAAAAAATGCCAATCGCAAGCCAAGTAACAGCTTTTTGAAAGCCGGAAAGATAATTCATCATTTATAATTGACTTAATGCTGAATTTCGTTTCACTGTTCTTCATTCCGTAAGGAACAATCAAACGAATGATACCTCATGATTTTTCATTTGTTCTCCGATTCTCCGATCTTTACTGGTGCATTGTATATGTAACACGCACTTGTTCATAGCCATTGGCAGCATCAAAGTCCCATGGGAAAACAAATGTCATCGTTCCTTTGCTAAAGTCGTAGCTTGCCGCGGGCTGTATCCAATCGGTCGGAGTATTTCCGAATGTGTCTTTGCTGACATCGCTAACAGCGAGCCAACGCTGCGGATCGATTGATCCTCCGGCTGTAAGAAAGTCATCATCGATCTTATATCCCACGAGCTTTCCGTCTTCCTCGATTTGAACAACTGCGCCTTTCTCTTTCAAAGCGAGCAATCGGTCCCATGCAGAAAAGGTGTAGTTGAAAGCAATACCGGTTATAGGATCACCGTAAATGTCGGGTCTTTGCACCAGAAAGTCGACAGACTGATTTGCCGGAACGAGTTTGATATCATCAAGCGAGGTAGTGAATGTCTCCTTAGCCGGATCGTAACCTACGGCTTTAACAGCTGCATTACCATACGGAGTAGCCAAGAAAAATTCCGTGTCTTCTACGGTCTTACGCTTCAACACATCGTAGAAGAATGAGGTGAGCCCCATTGGATTCTCCATCATTTTCAGTATCGGAGTGTCGGTTGTTGCCTTTTCGCTGAGCGTGATAATGGTATATCCTTGGAATGTTTTTTGTGCCTCGCCATTGAAATAAGCCTCTTTGTCTTGTGTGTTGAATGTAACGACAGCCTCTACATCAACTTTTCCAAGCATACGCGACACATCGATGCCGTATTTCTCTTTATATCCGGCAATCAGTTTGAGTTGTTCGGGTGTGAGAACAGGGATGTCTGAGTCGGGGTTAATGATAATCTGAATGTCTTTTCCAACGGCTTTAATCATCGGATTAGATGTTTTTCCAACGGTCAGAGAGATTGTTCTCGGCACAGATAGCGCATGTTTCGCATTTGATAACACCTTGATAATCACTTCTTTTTGTCCCGGTTTGAAAGTCAAGATTGTGTTTTCAAGCCGCACGATACCATCTTCATTGCCGCTAACCAAGAGTTCCACTGTCTCCTCTTTATCGGGAGTGAAAGCTAAAAGCGCCTTGATCGTGATGCCGTTTTTATCGTCTTCTGCCATGAAAGCATTACCGACAACACTGAGATCGAGACCGTTTGTCATCTGTTCTTTCTTGTTATTGTCTTCACTGCAAGCCGTTATGGCAAGGATCGCAGCGATGAATAACGTACTGATTTTAATGAATTTCATATCTTTTACGTTTAAATATTATTTATTGATTGGCCAACCTTCGTTCTGTATTACATTGTCGTTGAATCTGTATTCAGCCCGCGGAATGGGAAATGTCCATCTATAATTATCTGCCGAGATACTGGCACTTGATGCGATTCCCCAACGTGATAAGCGTGTCAAAGGCTGTGAATGTGTGCGTTTCAAATCAAAGAAATTGATGCCTTCACCTACAAATTCGCGTTGCTTATCCAGCAAAATTCGATTGAGTAAAGCATCCGAAGTGATACCGACAGGAGCTTCTTCTATGCCGATCTGCTTCCAATAGCGGTTGATCAAAGTGCGAGCCACCTCGGTGTTACCTGTTCTGCAATAGGCCTCCGCAGCGATATAGACAGCTCCTGCATAGCGAAACATGTTGATGTAAGATGTAGTTTTTCTTTCTTTATTGTTCTTGTTGTATTTTCCCAAGAGGTTTCTCACGGCGCCGTCCATCGTAAACGGATAGACAGAAGATGCTTTGCGCACATCCGAGTCATCGAAATGAAGTGCAGGATTAAGTGCAAAATAGTCGCCTTCTGTGTCTGAATATTGGATGGACGCATACACTTGACTCGTTGTGTTAAATGCAAAAATGCGACCTTTAAAGGTGTCGCCTATCCAAAGCCTATTGAATCCATCGGCTGTGAAATAACTGTTGTCTGCTTGAGCGATGACTTGTTCTGCATAGCGAATAGCTTCAGAATAATCCGAACTGTAAAGAGCAAGATCTGCCAAAAGATATTTTGCGGCAGTTTGTGATAGCCAACCATTGCGCTTGGGATGGTTTTCCACTTGTTCGGCATCGGTCAGTAGTTGGCGGATATAGGAAACACATGTTTTGATCGATGATCTTTTGTTGGTCTCCAACCCCAAGAAATTCTTAATGATAACACCGTCTGCGTCCGGATTTCGGTCGTAAGCAGGAGCAAAAAGACGCAGAAGCTGGAAATAACAAAAGGCTTTCAGCGTTTTTGTTTCCGCCTCTACAGCTTGCTTCTTTTGTGTTTCCGCCATGGTACTAACCTTTACTTGTGCCAGTCTTTCAAGTAAAGCGTCGCACGAAGAAATGGTGTTGTAATAATTAAGCCATATCGTCGGTGCCTGTTTGCTGATCTCTTTGTCTTCCCAATTATATAGATTGAGTGTGGAAATGTCTTTGATCGAAACGGAAGTAGGACAAAAATCGTTGCCCAGCACCGATAGCTCGTATTCATGATGTGGGTAGGAGAGATAAGCAGAGACCAGCAATGAACGCGCATTCTCAATATTGTTGATCGCGTCGGGATCTGAATATTGATCCTGCGGAGGAATATCCAGCGAACAGGAAGCAAGTGAAATAAATCCTAATCCCGCACCTATTATATATATGATAACTTGTTTCAGCATAACGAAAGATGGTCAGAAAGTGAGGTTTACATGGAAGGTGAAGACGGGTTGGATTGTTCCTGCGAGTTTGCCACTCTCCGGATCAGACTCTTTGTAAGCAGTCCATGTAAAGAGATTGGAGCCTTGTAGTCCCACATTGGCATATTGAATGAAAGGCACCACCTTATTAATCGCGTTGGAAGGAATACGATAACGGATTGACATACTCGAGAGTTTGAGATAGTCACTGTTGCCAACGGTACGCGAGTTGGGGTAAAGTGCAAGGTTTGCTTCTGCTGTGGTCTGTGTGTAGAACGGTGTCCAATACTCTTTGTTTTCGTCTCCGCGTTTGAACCACATCCTTTCCGTTTGTCCGGCAACAGCATTGTAGATCGCATTATCGCGATTGCGCACATACTGATAATTGAATCTCTGCTTGCCGCCGAATACATAATAAAAAGAGATGTCGAAGTCGAAAGACTTGTAAGAGAAGCTAACGTTGAAGCTACCTGAGTAGGGTGGAGTGAGATGTCCGAGTGAAACGAAATCATCTCGGGTCAAAGGTTCCGTTCCTTGTTTCTCTTTTCCATCCGGAGTAAGGAATACGGGATATCCTGTCAGCGGATTAATGCCTAACGAATGAGCTCCGTAAAGCATATCATAAGCCTTCCCGACTTCGTAATTCGGTAATAACGACTGCTCGTCTAAGTATAGCTTATCTGTCCAATAGAGGCTTATAACTTTGTTACTGTTATATGCAATGTTGGCACCGAGATTCAAACGGCAGTCATAAGTATCGATAAGTCGGGTATTGATGCCTGCTTCGATACCCTTGTTTTGCAGCACGCCGATGTTTCGTTTCAATGTGGTAAAGCCCGTGCTCGTAGGGATTGGCACGTCGAGTAGAGCCTGTTCAGTACGACGGTTATACCAATTCACATCAAAGGTAATACACTTGAATAACTCCAATGTCATTCCGATGTCGGTGGCTTTATTCTGCTCGGCTTTCAAATCCTTGTTATAAAGGGAGAGCAAGGCTAAGGATCGACTTGTTTCGTATGCCTGTTCAGAGAAAGCAAAAGTGCCGACCGTGCTTGATACGGTAACTCCGTTTAGATTGGCAGTAACTCCATATGAGGCTTTTAGATTGAGTCGGGTAATCACTTTATTATCTTTCAGCCATGCATAATTGGTGGGTGTCCATCCGATACCGGTAGCCCATGCTCTGTTCCATCGCTTATCACGTGGCAAAACGGATGAAGCATCGGCTTTGTAAGTGATATATAGGTCGTAAAGTTCATTGAAGGTGTAGCCTGCTACAACGCCGATACCCAACTGTGCGTTCTTGTCGCGAGGATTCCTTACTTCCGGTTGGCGATAGCCGTGTAGCGAACGGTTGATAGCTGATGGAGAATCGACATTGCCAACACCGTAACCAGTTATACCTACAGCATCGTAGTTAAATTGATAATAGTCCATATTGGCTCCGAATGTCAGGTCGTGCACATCGCCGAATGTATGATTGTAGGTGGCGCGGAGGTTACTCGACAGATTCGTTGTGGTGGCTTTCGTACGACTGTAAATGCCTCGTGCTAACTCCGGTATGCCCGTATTAGACTCCGAGTAAGCAGAAGCTGGTGTAAAACGATGATCTTCCCCAAGGAGTATATCGAGTCCGCCCACATAAGCAATGGTCAATCCTGCTAAGGGATTCATGGTTAGATTGACGTTTACACCGGCGTTTTTATCGCTCGAATCACTCTTGAATTGATGAATTAAGTCATTGTATGTATGGTTGGGATAGGAATATAGACTACCTGTCTTACGCTCGTAAGGATTGAGATTATAAACTAATGATGTAGGGTCAAATGTCGTACCGTTGGGTGTCTTACTCTTGGCATAGCCACCGTTGGCGCCCAACATCAGATACCCTAACTTCCCGATACTTTGGTCTAAGCTCATTCTCACGTTGAAACGCTGCTTGTTATTTCCCTCCATTCGTCCTCCTTGGTATGTGTAATTACCCGAGATATAATAAGTGGTAGCATTGTTTCCGCCCTTGATACTGATGATGTGTTTCTGATAAATATTGTTGCGGATTAGTTCCTTAAACCAATCCGTGTGAGTATTTCTCAGTTCATTGAGTTTCTGTTCGCCTTCTGCGATGAGCTGTTCTTTATTCGGATCGGTGGCATAATATTTCTCATAGTAATCCCGACTGAATCTATATCCTGGGGCAGCCGGGTTTTGGAGCAAACGTTCGAGTTCTAACTTCTCTGTCGAATCCATCATCTTCACGCCTCGTCTACCGCGTGCCGTGATACCGAAATCCATACCGTAGGTGACGATTGTCTTACCTTGATACCCGTGTTGCGATGCAATTTCAAGTACGCCATTGGCGGCTTTCACACCATAAAGCGCACAGGCAGCTGCGTCTTTCAATACCTTAATGCTGCTGATATCTTGTGGGTTGAGATTATAGAAAGTTTCTGCTGAGATAATCTGTCCGTCAAGCACATATAGCGGTTCGTTGGTTTCATTGCCGCGGCGTAGCGAAGAGTTGCCGCGAATACGTATCTGCGGGGCTGAACCCAACTCGCCGGTGTTGATGATATTCAACCCAGGCACCATACCTTGCAGTGCCAGTCCCATGTCGATCATAGGTTTCTCGGTGAGACGCTTCATGTCTACATTCTCCACGACACCAGCCTTGGCTCGCAAGTCAATAGCGTTGATATTGCTCTTGGCATTGATCACCACCTCACCTAAATTCTTTGTATTCTCAGACAGTTTGATGTTGATCTGTCCCTGACCGCTATATTTCACCAGTTTAGGTGCATAGCCGATGTAGGAGAACACGATCTCTGCTCCTTGCTTCCAGGAACCTTCGAGCTGATAACGCCCATTTACATCCGTCACGGCAATGTAGTGGGTACCTGTCACACGGACAGTCACACCCACCAAAGGCTCGTTTTGCACATCGGTCACATAACCGAACAGTTTGCTTTCCTGACCGTGGCATCGGAGAGAAACGACAAACAGCAAGCCTGCTACCAACAGAACAGTTATTCTGAAACTCCTCATTATTATATTCTGTTTCCTTATTTTACGCTATACAACCACTGCTTTGTCCGTTTCACTCCCCAATCAGCTACGATGTCGGTCGAAGCCGGAAGAATGCTCTCTGGACTGTAAACTATTTCCACATCACATTCTTTCATCAGCGCAGCCTCCATTTTGTTCCGTACAGTATCTTCGCGGTTTAAAACAAGTTTACACCAACTCTCTATCGGCGAACCATGGGCAATCACGACGAGTGCATTCTTTGCTTCTGAGCCACAGATACTCGTTATCAATAAAATGAGGGAGAAAAGTAATTTTTTTATCATTCAATTTATTTTGTATTGATTTGATCGGTTATCTTATTTGTCGGATGATAAGTTTAGTGATGTGCAAAATTAAGAAATAAAACAGAGGTTGGCAATACCAAAAAATAATGAAATTCATAACAATGAATCGGCTTGTTTGTATTTCGTTTACCCAATATTTATTATTTCAAAGGGATTGCTCTTGGTAGCTAAGCTTTACAGACATAGGAGGGATATTGAAGTTTTCTTCAAATGGGTAAAACAGGACATAGAGGTAAAAACACTTTGGGAATATTCCGAGAATGCAGCACGAATACTATATTTTAAGGTGAACTCCGCAGCGTTGTCTGCACTTGCCGCTTGGCTCTGCAGCAGACATTTAAACATTTTTGGAAAAAAAGAGCGATTTGTTGTAACAAAAGTATTTTCCATTCGTCTACAATATTAGAAACAGTAAAAAACAAATAATGGATTATAAATACATAACTCAACTACTCGAACGTTACTGGGAGTGTCAGACCACTCTTGAGGAGGAGAATATTCTTCGTGCGTTCTTTAGCCAGGATGATATCCCGGCAAGTCTGTTGCAGTATCGTGATCTGTTTGTTTATGAGACTGTAGAGCCAAAGACAGATGTCCTTGGTCAGGAGTTTGATGATAAGATACTTGCCATTATCAGCGAGGGCGAGCCTGTAAAGGCTAAGATTGTAAGCATGCGTCAGCGCATGATGCCGCTATTCAGAGCTGTTGCAGCAGTGGCAATATTCCTCACTGTCGGAAATGCAATGCAGATGTCGCTCAACACAGACAGTTCATACGATGGTGTGGCAGGCTATGAGACGCCCGATATACATGGTGTGAACATGGCAAAGCATGATACAATAAAAGTCGACTCTCTACATCGTTCAAGCCTTCAGCCGATGGAGTCACAGGCTATAACACCAATCTACGAGTAAAGCATTTTCAATCAATAATAACAATCGAACGAAACCACATCAAAAGGCTGGTCCTCAATAGCAGGGACCAGTCCTTTTGTTTTTATGCCTTAATTTGTGGGACGTAAAGATCATATTGCCCCCAATCTCAATGGACCACGTTGTCTATTTATTATTATTGGTGTCCGGTAAAAACTGATTGAAAGCTCTGCAAGCCTTTATTTATTTGCACTATAGGCACACGTATAACCAATATGGGCTTACTTTTTGTTTCAAGTAGTAAGTATTACTAAAAACATTTCTTTTAGTTTTATGTCTTCTACGAGCCGAGAAAGGATCGGCATTTGCCGGCAAACATAGTAACTACTGGTTTCATCCTACTCGGTTCATCGCTATAATGTGTTTACCGGACAGCAATCATGATAAATTAAGGTGTGTAAGTTACTGTGTTATATCCGGTGTATAGTCATTCTGTCACATTGCTTTTTAATGGAATGACTATAATAAAACGGCATCGCGATCTATTGATCGATTGGTATAAATAATGTATAAAAGAAGCACAAACATACAATAAAGTATAATTTTCTTCTCAAAACAGACAGTTTGTTGTATTTTTATTTGTTGGTTTATGCAATAATGAGTACTTTTGCTGTTGCAACAACTTAACAAAACAAAAGAGAGATTATGAAGATTAAAACCAGTCGATTGGAAACCCTTAAGATGCTCATCTCGAGTATGGAGCTTGGCAGTCAGGAGGAGGTTCTCAAGGCATTGCGTAAAGAAGGTTACGAACTCACCCAAGCCACCCTCAGTCGCGATCTTAAACAGCTGAAAGTTGCAAAAGCCGCAACTATAAGCGGAAAGTATGTTTACGTACTGCCTAACGACGCGATGTACCACCGCGTGTCGACACATCGTCAGGCAAGCGAGATGCTCATCTCGCCAGGTTTTCTGTCGATAACATTTTCAGGTAACATGGCAGTCATAAAGACCCGCCCGGGATATGCCAGCAGTATCGCATACAACATCGACAACAGTGACAACCCTTACATCTTGGGCACAATAGCCGGCGATGATACTATTTTCATAGTTGTCAAAGAGGGCAGTTCACGCACTGCCGTCATACGTAGTCTGAGCGATGTGATACCGGATATAAGGTAAGAGAATTTTCAGTTAGTATAAGAGATGGAAGATATAAAGGTCATGGTGGCTGACTTGGAGCATGTCAAGTATGTAGACATTATCATGAAGACCATTGAAGCAGCTGCCAACGTGCACGGCACGGGTATTGCCAAGCGTACAGCTGATTATATAGAGACGAAGATACGCGAGGCAAAAGCCGTCATAGCATTGAAAGGCGAGAGGTTTGCCGGATTTAGCTATATAGAGACATGGGGCAATAAAACCTATGTGACAACCTCCGGTCTTATCGTCTATCCCGATTTCCGCGGCATGGGCATAGCGAAGAAAATCAAAGATCTGACCTTCTCGCTTGCACGCACACGATGGCCTCATGCAAAGATTTTCTCGCTGACAAGAGGCGCAGCCGTCATGGCGATGAACACACAACTGGGATATAAGCCCGTGACATTCGCCGAACTGACCGACGACGATGCGTTCTGGCGTGGCTGCGACGGATGCTGCGATGTAGATGTGCTGCAGCGTACAGACAGAAAATATTGTATCTGCACGGGAATGCTCTTCGACCCCGAGGAGCTGCTGCCGGCAAAGATTCCTCTCGGAGTGATAGAGAGAATCAACGAATTAGAAGGAAGGAAAAAATAAACCCAAATCTCTAAGTTTGCAATATGAATTGCAATAAATAAAGAATTTGCAATTCATATTGCAAACTTAGAGATTTGGGATAAACGAAAGGATAACAATATGGCAAAGAAGAAAGTTGTGGTAGCATTCTCAGGCGGTCTCGACACCAGCTACAATGTGATGTACCTCACAAAGGAAATGGGATATGAGGTGTATGCGGCATGTGCCGACACCGGCGGCTTCAGCCCGGAGCAGCTGAAGCAGAATGAAGAAAACGCCTACAGACTCGGTGCTGTGAATTATGTCACCCTTGACGTGACAAAGCAGTATTACGAGAAATCACTGCGTTATATGATATACGGCAATGTCCTGCGCAACAACTGCTACCCTGTCTCCGTGTCGTCGGAGCGAATCTTTCAGGCGCTGGCGATAGCCGACTATGCTAACGAGATAGGCGCTGACGCTATTGCCCACGGCTCAACCGGCGCCGGCAACGACCAGGTACGATTCGACATGACATTCCTCGTGAAAGCACCGGGCGTGGAGATAATAACTCTGACGCGCGACAGAAACCTATCGCGGCAGGAAGAGATGGATTACCTAAATGCCAACGGTTACTTCGCCGACTTCACGAAACTGAAATACTCGTATAACGTCGGGATATGGGGCACGTCGATATGTGGCGGCGAACTGCTCGACTCTCGACAGGGATTGCCCGAGGAGGCATACTTGAAACACGTCACACAACAGCAGCCCGAGCAGCTGAAGCTCGGCTTTGAAAAGGGCGAGCTGTGTTCTGTCAACGGCACTCGCTACGACGATAAGATTGCAGCGATACAAGCCGTAGAAGCGATCGGCGCAAAGTTCGGCATCGGACGCGACTGCCATGTGGGCGACACTATAATAGGAATAAAAGGTCGTGTAGGTTTCGAAGCTGCGGCACCGATGCTCATCATCGGCGCACACCGCTTTCTGGAGAAATTCACACTCTCCAAATGGCAGCAGTATTGGAAAGACCAGGTCAGCAACTGGTACGGGATGTTCCTCCACGAGAGCCAGTATCTCGAACCGGTGATGCCCGACATCGAGGCAATGCTCACCTCCACGCAACGCAATGTCACAGGCGAGGTGACACTCATGCTCCGTCCTCTCGGCTTTGATACCGTAGGAGTGGACTCGCCCAACGACCTCGTGAAAAACAAACTCGGCGAGTATGGCGAGACGGCGAAGGCATGGACATCTTCCGATGCGAAGGGATTCATAAAGGTAATGAGTACACCGCTGAGGGCATATTACCTTGCTCATCCCGACGAAGAGCGATAACGTATTATCAAACATAACATAGATGATAAAGAAATTTTTAAACAAGACGGAGTTCTCTTCTTATGAGGACTTCATGCAGAACTACCACGTCAACGTACCTGACGACTTCAACTTCGGCTACGACGTGGTGGATGTATATGCCAAGGAACAGCCTTACAAGGAGGCTGTCATTTGGACTAACGACCGTGGCGACGTGCGCCACATGAACTACCGCGAATTTAAAGACTACTCCGATAAGGCTGCAAGTTATTTCCTACAACTCGGAATACGCCGTGGCGACTGTGTCATGCTTATCCTCAAGCGTCGCCTCGAATGGTGGATAACGATGATTGCGCTGCATAAGATAGGAGCCATCGCCATACCGGCAACGCATCTGCTCACCGACAAGGACATCATCTACAGATGCCATGAGGCGAGCATAAGGATGATAGTCTCCGTGGGCGACATGCCTGTGCTGCGCAACATTATCCGCGCAAGACCCTACTGCTCGACGCTGCGCTACTGCGTGTCGATAGGTCCTGCCGTGCCACAGCATTGGGAGAACTACTGGCAGGGACTCATGGCAGCACCACGATTCCACAGCCAGAAAGGACAGAACAAGGTCGGCGACGACTTCCTGATGTACTTCACCAGCGGCACAAGCGGCGAGCCGAAGATGGTCATGCACGACTACTCATATCCGCTTGCACATATACTGACGGCGAAATACTGGCACAATGTTCACGACGACTCGCTCCACCTAACCGTTGCCGACACAGGCTGGGGAAAGGCTGTATGGGGAAAGCTCTACGGACAGATGATAGCCGGAGCGACGATCTTTGCAAACGACTTCGACGGGCGCTTCGAAGCAGAAAACATGCTGCGCGCCATGGAGGAGTTCCACGTCACGTCGTTCTGCGCCCCACCGACGGTCTATCGCTTCATGATACGCGAGGACCTGAGCAAGTACGACCTGTCGAAACTCGAATACTGCACCACTGCCGGCGAGGCGCTCAACCCGAACGTGTTCCTCGAATGGAAAGAGAAGACGGGCATCATGATATACGAGAGCTACGGTCAGACAGAGACTGCGCTCGTGCTTGGCACATACCCATACGTCGAGCCGCGCCCCGGCGCAATGGGCATGCCGAACCCACAGTACAGGGTCGATGTGCTCAACAGCGAAGGCAAACACTGCAAGCCGGGCGAGCATGGACGCCTCGTGATACTCACCGACAAGGGCAAGCCTCTCGGACTGTTCAAGGAGTATTACCGCAATCCAGAACTCACACACCAGCAACATCACGACGGAATTTACTACACCGGAGATATTGTATATACCGACGAGGACGGCTACTACTGGTTCGTCTCACGTGCCGACGATGTGATAAAGAGCTCCGGCTACCGCATCGGGCCTTTCGAGGTGGAGTCAGCACTGATGAGCCACCCTGCCGTAATAGAGTGTGCCATAACGGGCGTGCCCGACGAGATACGCGGATTGGTAGTGAAAGCCACCATCGTTCTTGCCGACGAGTATAAAGGCAAGGAAGGTCCAGAACTCATAAAGGAACTACAGACTCACGTCAAGCACGAGACCGCACCTTACAAATATCCGCGCGTGATAGAGTTCGTCGACGAACTGCCAAAGACCATATCTGGCAAGATACGTCGTGTGGAGATTCGAGAAAACGACACCAAATAACCTTATGCGTCAGCCGTAGGGGCATGATTCATCACGTTCCGCCACATGTGTTGGATTTATTTCGCTGCATTGGAGCGATTATTGTTTTTCACAGAGTGCGGCGGAACGTGATAAATCACGCCTCTACGCTTTCTTACACAGAACTGTCGTACTTTGTTATTCTACGGCATGAAACATAGATGTTTCCCCGTAATCCAAAAGATGTCATGTATGATATCTTTGAAAAAATGATTTTATGCACTAAATTTGCAGAAAAGTATATCATTTGACTATGATAATGAAATTATTTAGAAAAAAAGTTTGTTTTTTGGTAATAAC
>CAJPPF010000016.1 GCA_905372445.1 uncultured Prevotella sp.
ACAAGACTGTTAATCTGCTCAACAATCAAACGAAATCAGTTTGGAATCTATTGACCGTTTTGGGTTAAACCCAAATAAATAACGATTAATATGTATGTACTAAACAAAGAACAACAGGAACTTATACGTTCTGTCGATCATTTCACAAAAGCGACTGTCAACAACATCTGTAAGGGTAGGTTTCGCAACATTATAGCTGACATTCATCAGGAAGCACTGCTTGCTGTATGCAAGGCAACGCTGTCATACGACGCCTCATCGCCTGTGGCATTCACCACATACCTTTATCCCCACATCGTCTATGCCGTGCAGAAGTCGGTGCGCGAATATGGGTTCGCCGTAAGAATACCGCAACATGCTGAAGGATTGGCGACAGTGGTTCATCTGCATACGACGGTCGACGACGACGGGAAGTGTATAGGCGATGAGATTCTCGACGGTCATCAGGAGGAAGGCTCAGACGAGATACTGAGACAAACGACAGAAAACGAGAAGGTGGACTTTCTCTTCTCGTTGATTACAAAGCAGGAACAGCGGATTATCCGTGGTATCTTCGGCTTCGATGGCAAGGCGATGTCGTTTCAGGCATTGGCAAAGAAACTGAAGCTCTCGCCAATAAAGATACGCCAGGCGTACAACAATGCTATTATAAAAATGGAGAATGGCGCGATGCATTACAAAAGGCGAAAGAAACGATGCCTGCCCACGGAAGAGATTCAGATGTATTGACCGATTGGGATTACATATACAGGGTTATATCTGTCCTGCCTCGACTTGTCTTACCACGCGTTCTGTCACACGATCTATTCCGTCGGGCTTGTATTCTTTCGTCAGCGATGCTCCGAAAGCCCAGGCAAACGCCTGATAGAACCCTGCACGCACAGGACCAAGGAATGCCTGAATGAGATTATAGCTGGATGAGTTGCACTCGCGGTAGATAAGTTTAATCAGAAGTTTACCCTGAGCATAGGTGAGCTTCTTCATGCGTGGCTGATACTCTTTCCATATGCTTTTCTCCACGTATTTCATGTGCTCCCTACGCTCTGCTTGCGTATCAAGGGTCTGCATATACTCGTAGGTCTCGATGATGATGGCATTTGCCTCTTTGGCAATGGGCAGCACCTTCTTTATATTACGCACGAGTTTATTATACGCCTGTTGCTGTCTTTTGTTCTTAAATTCCTGTTTAGGATAGATATACACATTGTTGAACTCAACATAAGGTATGGAGTCGCCCTCGAGGAGAACCTTTCCTACTTTCACCATAGGCACAAACGCCGGATCGTCAACGCCTGCCTCGCCCTTTGGGGCATCGGTGGCAATGTCCTGCGCCTTAAGTGCCGGTGTCGACGCTATGGAAAGTAGTAGTGTAAGCAAGAATCGTCTCATCATACGGCAAAGATACAAATTATCTGCCAAATAAAAGATTCTTTCGCCGTAGAAATGAAAAAACGATAATTCTTTTATTACTTTTTTGCAGTTCCGTTTTTTTGCAGTACTTTTGTTGTTCGAAAACAAATAAAATAATATGATTATGGCTCAGCCTCTTCTGATTTACAACACCCTCACCCGTAAGAAGGAACTCTTCAAGCCGCTTCATGCACCGAATGTCGGTATGTATGTATGCGGTCCTACAGTATATGGCGATGCTCATCTGGGTCATGCCCGTCCAGCCATCACGTTCGATATTCTTTTCCGTTACCTTAAGCATCTCGGATATAAGGTGCGCTATGTGCGCAACATAACCGATGTGGGGCATCTCGAGCACGACGCCGACGAAGGCGAGGACAAGATTGCCAAGAAGGCACGCCTTGAGCAGGTTGAGCCAATGGAGATAGCGCAGTATTATACACGCCGCTTCAACTCTGCCATGGACAAGCTCAATGTCCTTCCGCCTTCTATCGAGCCTCACGCCACAGGGCATATCATCGAGCAGCAACAGCTCGTAAAGCAGATTCTCGATAACGGCTATGCATACGAGGCAAACGGTTCGATATATTTCGACATAGAGAAATACAACAACGATTTCAAATACGGAATCCTCTCCGGTCGTACGCTGGAGAATATAAAGGATGCTTCGCGTGAGAGCCTTGCCGGCATTGGCGAGAAGAAGAACCAAGCCGACTTTGCCCTCTGGAAAAAAGCGCAGCCTGAGCATATCATGCGCTGGCCTTCACCTTGGTCGGTTGGATTCCCGGGCTGGCACTGCGAGTGTACCGCGATGGGACGCAAGTATCTCGGCGATGAGTTCGATATACACGGTGGCGGCATGGACCTCATTTTTCCTCACCACGAGTGTGAGATAGCACAGGCACAGGCTTCGATGGGACATAAAGCCGTGCACTACTGGATGCACAACAACATGATTACTATCAACGGACAGAAGATGGGCAAGTCGTACAATAACTTCATCACGCTCGACCAATTCTTCACCGGCGACCATCCACTGCTGACAAAGGCGTTCTCGCCAATGACCATACGTTTCTTCATTCTCTCTGCCCACTACCGCGGCACGGTGGACTTCTCAAGCGAGGCTCTCGAGGCAGCAGAGAAGGGATTCAACCGTCTCATGACCGGGCTGAAGGACTTGAAGCGCATACAACCAACTAAAGGTTCTACGCCGGAGACAGCAAAGTTTGTCGAGACACTGCCACAGCAACTCTATGAAGCTATGAACGACGACATGATGACGCCTATCGTCATCTCACTACTCTTCGAGGCATGCCACCAAGTAAACCTGCTCGTCGACCGCAAAGCGAAGATATCTGCCGACGATTTAGAGAAACTCTCGCAGACGATGCACCTTTTCACAGAGGACATTCTCGGTCTGAGCAATGCCACTCAGGCTGGCGACACATCGCGCGAGGAGTCGTTCGGAAAGGTTGTCGACATGGTTCTCGATATGCGTGCAAAAGCTCGCGAGGCAAAGGACTGGGCTACAACAGACCAGATTCGCGATGCTCTGAACGAGGCGGGATTCATCATCAAGGACACTCCCGACGGCACCGTATGGGAACTGTAACGTATGCACGACAGCGCAGATAGAGACTATCACACATCTGTCATCAGACCGCAGTAGAGGTTATTGTTACGATGGCAGCCTTCCATCGCTTTCCTACTTATAACGGCTCATCAACGGCTTCTCTATCACAAACCACGACAGGCAAGCCAATATACCTGTTATTATCAGTGCAAGAACAAAGCAGAGATAGATATTCAACTCCTCTACGCCGCAGAGTATCAACAGTTGGATGACGGGGAAGTGATAGAGATAGAGCCCATAAGTCACATTATCGTATTTCCTAAGGAAGTTCAACGGCTTGCAGTTGTAGGCAATGCCTATGATGATGGCAGAGAATGTCAGCGGTTCGATAGCATAGCAGAACGCCGTTATATAAGGCACTTCAACAACATAAACGAACGTTTCGGCAACGACAGACAAAGGAAGAATCACCTTGTAGTGCTGACTGACATAGTCGAAGAAGAGCAGTAAGAACATTCCCGAGAAGAAATACATGAAATACTGTGTCTGCAAAGGCACAACAGCATACAGCAGCAAGCCCAACGCAATGATAGGAAAGGTCAGCGCACGCTTGCCGGTGCGTCGCATCAGAATTATCATAAGCGGGACAAGGGCATAGAATATCATCTCCTGTTTCATCGACCACAGCGAGCCGTTCATCTGCGGAACGTAATTGCTTTGGAATGTCTGCGGCAGTTCCGGCTCGAGCCAGTTGAGCATGAAGATATTCGCGACGGTGTATTTCCATGTCTGCATGGATGCGAAGAACTCGCCTGTGTCGAGCGTTGTAACAGTCCATCCCAACGTCAGACAGAAGAGAATGCACGCCACATAAGCCGGCACAATCCTGACAAAACGCTTACGGGCGTAGGATTTCATCCGGCAGTCGCGTCGCAGGAAACTATAGGTCACGAGGAATCCTGTGATAGTGAAGAACGCCTTAACGCGCATACTGCCCGTAATGAACCAGAACTGTTCATTGCCGGTCAGCGTGCAGAAATGTGCTATGATGAGAGAGAAGGCAAAGACATATCTGAGAAAATCGAAACAGTTGCCCTTTCTCACCTCATTTATTATTCTATCGTTAAGTATCTCCGGCATTTAATCATCTCACTATTGCAACTTTTGTCACGATACCCTTCTTCCCCTCCTCCGTGGCAACCATGACCATATATACTCCCGATGCCACGCGCTTGCCATTGATGTCGCAGCCATCCCATGTGAATGTTCCGCCGTTCGACGTGCCTTCAGCAACAATCTGTCCGCTTGACGTCACAATCTTTACCTCCGAACGATAGGTCAGTCCGACAATGGTTATCAGTCCGGTATAGTCGGGCGTAACGGGGTTCGGATAGGCATAGATATTGTCTTTCACAAGTCTTTCTGCATAGCCAGAAGCATCGCTGGCGTAAGAGCAAAGACCTTTGTCGGTGGCGATATACACTTCACCGGTGGTATCGTCAATGGCTATGCTCTCTATATTGTTCGACAGCAGAGGGCTGTTTGATGCTGTGAAATGATGTATCTGTGTAGTATTGTCATAGTCGATGAGATATATTCCATTGTCGTTCGTGCCGAACCATTTGCGGTTGGCGGCGTCGATGGCGATGCAGGTGATGTCGATGCCCGAAAGAAGATAGTCGGCGAGGTTGGTACCGTCGTTGCGCGGAACTTTTATCTGCTGAAACACTTCCGTGTCGGAAGTAACGTCGGTGGCGAGATATTCAAAAGGTCCGATATTCGTGCCGAACCATATATTGCCGTATCTGTCCTCTACGCAGCAACGCACATACATGAAGTTCACTCCCATGCCGTCCTGATTGACAAGGCTCTTGTACGCCTTCAACCGGTCGGTCTTTATGTCATAGCGTGCCAGTACGGGTGTGCGCCAGTCGTTATTGACAAACCATATCTCACCGCGAGAGTCGAAGAAAGCACTCACCTGACGCTCCCAGGAATAGTCTGCAGTGTTTTTCATCTCCGGATGTGAGAACGAATCCCACTTACCGTCCTTTTCGAGTTTATATATCTTTGGGGCTGGCGCTATACCGTTGAACACCCACACAGCGCCTTCATTGTCAAAAAGTGCCGAGGTTGCAAGTGTGTAGTCAGCTTTGTAAGGGCTGTCAGGCTTCACTGTGGCTGCAAGCTGAAGAGGAGAGTTGCCCCAATAGTAGTCATTAATGACCTTGTTGTTCTTGTATTCGTACAGTCCTGTTCTTGCAGGCACGAACCAATGACTCTCGTCCTTAGGGTCGATTTCTATCATATAAGGATTGACGTATGACCTCTGCGATATATAGCCGATGTCATTGCTTATTACAGTCCATTTGTCTTTCTCCTTTATCTGTATGTATGCCTTGCGTGCCGGCGAGGAGTAGCCCGCGACGGTATATAGTTTGCCGTTATACATTCGCATATAGCCAAACTGATTCAGTTCGGGACCCTCAGGACGGTATTTGTCGATGATTACTTTCTGTTCAGCAGTTATCTGCTTGTTTTCTGCCGTGTAGTCTGCCGTCCGGCTCCAACTGCTCCTGTCGATAAGATTGCTTGTCAGCAGCGCCGAGTACTGTCCTGACTGCTTCGACTCGGCATATATTCGCCGGTTGTCGACATGAGTCCAGTCAACCGATATACCGATGTTGTATGTGTCGCTGATCAATGCCTCGGCGACGTTTATCCTGATCACGCCAAAAGCAGTGCAGAGATAAGCATATCGTCCTACAACATTGATTCCGTTGATTGTCTTGTCCACGGTCATCACCTTTGAGTAATAGTCGGAGATGTTGATCACGTTTCCGTTTTCTTCAAGCAGGTCGATGTTCTGATTGGCGTATGCAATGACGAGCCGTCGCGCTACCTGACACCATCCTATGTGCTTTATGTCACAGTCAGAGAGGGTCTTTGCCTTGTCGAACACCGTCACGCTCTGGTCATTGGCGTTGTAACAATAGAGCGACCCGGAGTCAAGCACATATGTCTTGTTGCCAGCCGTCTCTGCCTCCGTGGCATTGCCAAAGGCGGGATGAACCCTCCACTCGCCTATCACTGCCGCACTTAACACAAGGTGCGACAACAGCAATATGACTGAAATTAATAGTTTCTTCATTGTCGTAATCTGCTTTTTCTGTCTTACCGTTCAGTTCTTTTATTCAGAAACTCTGATAGTTTCTTCACCGCACGTGCTCTGTGTGAGATGGCATTCTTCTTCTCCACCCCAAGTTCGGCAAAGGTCTTGTTGTAGTCTTCGGGTATGAACACAGGGTCATATCCAAAACCTTTGTCCCCACGTTTCTCCGTGGAAATCTCTCCTTTGACAATGCCCTCGAAGAGATACTCCTTACCGTCGATGATTAATGCTATCGCTGTGCGGAACTGCGCACGGCGATTGTCGATGCCGCGCAGTTTATCGAGCAGACAGCGTGTGTTGGCTTCCGCATCGTGAGAGTCGCCATAGCCGTTCATCGTACCGAAACGTGCGGTATACACGCCGGGTGCTCCGTCGAATGCCTCCACTTCCAGTCCGGTGTCGTCGGCAAAACAATCTACACCGTAGCGGTCGTTTATGTAATGTGCCTTCTGCAGAGCATTGCCTTCCAGCGTATCGGATGTCTCAGGAATGTCGTCGTGGCAGCCCAGCTCTTCCAATGACACAATGTCGAACTCTTGTCCGAGGATAGCACGGATTTCTCTGAGTTTATGTGTGTTGTTTGTAGCGAATACAATCTTTTTCATGCTTATCATTTTTGATAAATAACGTGAAAAAGGCGTTTTTATTTCGTTTAAAGAGGAGCGGTTGATTGGAATAAGCAAAAAAATTATACTTTTGTATCGGAAAACTGACGTTTATATTTTCCTGCGTATGGAACAGAATGTTTTTACTTATGAATAGTCTTTTCAAATTGCTTCGCAACTGGACACTCCCTATTTCCATGCTGGCAGGAGTGCTGGGATATTTTCTCATCTCCTCTCTTCCGTTGTCACACGACGAGAGTAAGCTGACATTTTTCATTATAAGCCATTACATTCAACCCGTGTTGCTATTCCTGATGCTGTTTCTCTCGTTCACAAAGGTGATGCCTCATGAGATGCATCCCCAGCGTTGGCATGGCATCGTGCTACTCTGTCAGGCACTGGGGTTCGTCGTTTTCTCTGTTCTTGCGATGTCGATGAACAGCATAGAGAACAGAATCCTGTGTGAGGGAGCGATGCTCTGCTTCATTTGTCCCACAGCTACGGCATCGTCAGTAATAACAGGACGACTCGGCGGAAGCGTCTCTGACGTAACGACTTATCTGCTCATATGCAATCTCATGGTGGCGTTGATTGCTCCTCCGTTTCTCACAATGGTAGAGCCACACGAAGGTCTCAGCCGACTGACTTCGTTCTTTATGATAATGGGAAAGATTTTTCCACTGCTTATCAGTCCGCTTATATGTGCTTGGATAGTGAGGTTTCTCCTCCCTAAGCTCCACGACCGCATACGTGCCATAACAGGATTAGCGTTCTATCTATGGGCAGTAGGACTGGCACTGGCAATCCTTGTCACCGTGCGATCAATAGTCGAGAGTGCCATAGGCATGACCTATCTTGTCGGGCTTGGCATCATTTCCCTTGTCGCCTGTGTGCTGCAGTTTGCCATTGGCAAGTTCGTTGGCTCGCATTACGACAAAGGAACAGGACAGCACATCAACCGCATCACTGCCGGACAGGCTTTCGGACAAAAGAATACCGTCTTCATTATTTGGCTCGGTCTGGTGTTTCTCGATCCCGTGACATCTGTCGTCGGAGGACTTTATTCCGTATGGCATAACATCATCAACTCGTATCAACTTTATAAGGTAAGGAAGTTATGAAACACTTAAGTACTATATTCTTGGTTGTCGTTCTTATTATATCGTGCAGCAGAGAGCCGCGCGGCACTGTCCCTGCAGGGTTCAAGGCGGAAGTGATGCTGCCCATTACTCCAATAAAAGACCAAGGCAAGAGCCCTCTGTGCTGGGTGTATGCCATGCTTGCAACTATCGAAACGGAGCATCTTGGGCAAGGTGATTCGGTGAATCTGTCGGTCGATTATATCTCGCGGATGTTTCTTGAGGAACAGGCGATGAAGCGTTTCAGTACCAAGGGCAGTCATGACATCAGTCTGCGAGGCATGGCGCCGATGGTAATAGACCTTCTTCAACGCTATGGAGCCATGCCTTACGACAGTTATTTTTCACGGGAACCGGTAAATTACAATGTCCTAAGTAGGAAAATAGAAAAGACCGTTGATATGTGTCTTGCCCACAGATATGACTCTGTGCGTTGCCTCGACGAGGTGCAATACCAACTCAACGAGAATATAGGATATATGCCGAGCATGGTGTTCATGTATGGGATGAAATACACCTTACTGGAGTTTGCCCACTCTGTATGTCTGCCCGATGAGTATGAATCGCTCACGAGTCTTGAGGCTGAGCCGGTGAATAAAGTGATAAGACTGCCTTTTGCTGATAATCATTACGACATTACTGCACTTAACATCCCTGCCGACAGCCTCATAAAACGCATGGAGCATTCCCTTCGCAAGGGGCATCCTGTCCTTTGGGAGGGAGGTCCTGAGGATAATCATGCCGTTGCCGTAATCGGCATGGGCAGCGACAACACCGGCACAGAATACTTTGTTGCGAAGAACTCATGGGGCAAAGACAACCCGACCAAAGGACTGCTATATATAAGAAAGGATTATGTGAAAGCCCACACCTCGGTGATAGCAGTGAAGAGAGGGTAGTTTTCTAGAAATTCTAGATTATCTACAGCTCTAAGTTCCTCTCTAAGCAAATCTTTCCGGGCGCTCGGGCTTTCTTAATATTTTATTCCTGCTGCGGCGAGGAGACGCTGAATGCGCTCCACCTCTACCTTGAGAGCAGTGTTTTCTTTTTCCAGTTGCCGCATTCGCTCTTCTTCTGCCTTTCGGTAACCGGTGCGGGCTGCATACATCCGTTCCTTTATGCCGCCATGCTTTACAAACTCTTCTTCTAATTTCTCAAGATAACGGCTTATCATCCGGCGTATGGGGCAATTCCGTTAATTACTAAAAAACAACACCTCTATTACTAAATATAAATGTTAAATAAATGCCGTCACGCAAAAAAAACATACAGAAACGATTGTATTACGAAACCTTTAGTATATATTTGTGACATAAATACTAAACGATTCGTAATTATGAAAAAACGTACGGAACCAATGACACTCACCAAAGGCGAAATGGAGATAATGAACCTGTTGTGGAATTTTGACGGAGAGGCGACGATAAAGGATATCCTCGATCGCTGCGACGAGCCAAAGCCAGCGTATACCACTGTTGCGACATTCCTGAAGATTCTCTACCAGAAGGGCTTTATCTCGCAAGAGAAACATCCGACCTCGGGTAAGACATATTTCTACCGTCCGCTGATGACGCGCGAGGAATATACGTCACGGGTTATGGACGATGTGACAACAAGTTTCTTCGGCGGTTCAGTGAAATCGCTTGTCAATTTCTTTGTCAAAGCAGAGAAAATATCGACTGAGGAAGTCGAAGAACTACTGAAGAAAATAAATTCCACTCATGAAGACTCTGCGCTCAAATAACCGAGAGCAACCTATGCAAGGAGAACAAATAACATTAATCACCACCACGCTATGACCTATATACTTAAATCGATCGTTTTTCTCAGTATTATGTATCTGCCGTATATGCTACTGTTGAGGAAGGAGAGTTTTTTCCGTTTCAATCGAATGATGCTCCTGTCGATAATGCTTCTGTCGCTCGTGCTGCCGATGTGCGATTTCCATTTCCTTTCCATGTCAGACAGTCCCGCCAGCGGCATGCTGCAACTGACACTGCCTGAAGTGGTCATCGGTGCTCCACGGCATGATGCCCCGACCGCCACACAAACAGACTGGATAACCACCTTATATATAATAGGTATGTCGCTGATGCTGATATGGAAACTTGCGCAGGTTGTAATGCTACGCCGGCAGATGAACCATGGCGTGTTGTGGAAAGACCGTTCCGACGGAGTGACCATACTATGCCATATAAACGACACTGCACCCTACAGCTGGTTCAACACCATAATAATCAGCAACGACGACTACGAAAAGAATTCTGTAGAGATAATACGCCACGAGATGGGGCACATACGCCACCGTCATTCGTGGGACATACTGCTGCTGAACGTCATACAGACAGTACAGTGGTTAAATCCCCTTGCATGGATAATCGGCATATCGCTGCGCGATGTTCATGAATACGAAGCCGACGACGCAGTGCTAAGCAGTGGTGTCAATGCCCTACAATATCAGACATTATTAATAAGAAAAGCTGTTGGCTCCAGTTCCTACGCTTTCGCCAACAGCTTCAACCATAGTTTATTAACTAAAAGAATCACTATGATGTTACGTAAAAAATCAAGTCCGTGGATGCGTGCAAAGGCATTGTACATCATCCCAGTGGCTGTCGTCGCACTCAGTGCCTTCGCCACACCTAAACTAATTAAGAAGGTCGACAAGATCGCAACTGCGCCAATTGCAACGACTTCTGTCGACAAAATTAATGAAATTACCCCGAAACAGGAAATTTCAAGTAAGAAAATAACCGTCATGACCGAAAATACCGACACGGCGAAAACCGTGGAAGACAACGACGAACAAGTGATCACGCGTCCAGAAAAGATGCCGGAGTATCCCGGCGGCATGAATGCTCTGATGGTATACCTTTCGAAATCGCTGAAATACCCAGTCATTGCTCAAAAGAATAAAATACAGGGGCGCGCCATCATCAAGTTCATCATCGAAAAGGATGGTTCAGTGAGCGACGTTAAACTATTCGAATTAATAGAAAAGAAAGACGTAATAGCAAAAAAGGAATCAGAAGAAACTGTTAGCGATGACGACATAACGGCTGATGCAAACGGTCAGACAACAGGACAAGCGAATAAAGAAGAAATCCAAGCTGCACGCGAGGCGCTAATAGAAGAAGCCCTGCGCGTTGTCAAAGGAATGGATAAATGGATTCCCGGAAAAGTAGGCGGAAAGACTGTAAGAGTTATGTACGTACTGCCTATTTCTTTCATGTTAAGGTAGTGTTTTTGAAGGCGCATCTCGCTACGCCTTCAAAAAACATCAGCAGAAGATGCTCAAAGCCCCCGGCTCCGGAATGAGAATTTATAAAACAGCCGGCACGCGCCAGCCGTAGGGGGGTGATTTATCACGTTCCGCCTTAGCGCAGAGTCCATTGCACGAGATATTTGTTTCTCGGCGATTGCTTAAGCGTGATAAATCACGCTCCTACGGCTGACGCCATTGCCCGGTATACGAAAATCCTTCTTCAAAGGGAAACTTATCTCAAATTTACATTATGAATAAATTCAACAAAACGGCTGTTATAACAACAAATACAGCCGATATTCGACAGCACATTATCCTTCATTGACAAAAAACGCTTGTTTTCGGCATTACAAGAAAAGCGCTGATAATCAGCGTGATATATTTTTTTAATGCCGGCAAAAATAAGAATCAGTTTCAATAACCGCCGTTTCTTGGAGCTAAAACCGGCATTTCTTGCCGATGAAACCGCCCTTTTATGCGTAAAGAATCATCGTTTTTTGAGAGGAAATGCACTGAATGAGGATGTTTTCAGCTCTTGTCGATTCTCGAAGAGGTGGTTTTATGCCATGCGGACTTGGCAAATCATGGTATTTGCTTTTCTATTTCGTCAAAAATCACGAAGATGATTTTTCATTACTATTCTTGAGATTTACAACTCGCGACAAGACCTTCTTTCTCCCGAATTATTGTAAAAATGATAGTAGAGAAAAAAGAATGTCATAGAAAAGCATAACGCTGTCTGATGACTGATTTGGAGGTAACAAAAAAAGCCGTAGCAGACTTTAAACGATGTCTGTTACGGCTTTTTCTATTGTGTTCTTTCTGTCCTATTTATTGTATAGCATGGCGTAGATTCTTATTTGCTTTATCATTGCCAGCAGTCCGTTTGCCCGTGTCGGCGACAGATGCTCGCGCAGTCCGATGCGGTCGATGAAATATAGGTCGGCATCGATAATCTCCTGTGGCGTCTTGCCCGAGAGAACGCGCAGCAAAAGGGCGACGATGCCCTTTACAATCAGTGCGTCACTCTCTGCACGAAGTTGCATGCGTCCGTCCACAAGGTCGCACTGCACCCACACACGGCTCTGGCAGCCATCGATAAGGTTATCGTCGGTCTTATACTTATCGTCGAGGGGGGCAAGGTCGTTGCCCAGATCGATGAGCATCTGATATCTGTCCATCCAGTCGTCGAAGTCGTTGAACTCCTCGATAATCTCGTCCTGTATCTCGTTAATCGTCATATTTCACGGTCTTTAGAATGTATAACTTATCACTTGGACGCACCTTGTCAGGCACCGGTATGCTCACACGCCAGCCTTTCTTTGCTATCTCCACCGGCGTGAGATCGAAGCGTATCTCGTCGGCAGTCACATACATCACTCCCGTCGTAGGACCGGTGATGAGGAGCTTGTCGCCCAGATGCAGTTCGTTTGCCTCTATGAGAAACTCTGCCACTCCAAGTTTTGAGAAATACTTCATGCCCTTACCGCAGTAGACCTTCTTCTCCGTTGCCAGCGAACCGTAGTGTTTGTTCCACTCGCCGAGGGTCTGTCCCTGATAGTAGCCATCCCAAAATCCGCGGTTGAAAACACGAGAAAGGCGCTCGTCCCAATCATCTTTCTTCTCTTCAGTAAAAGTGTTGTCGATAACGCTCTGTATAGCTTCCTTATAGCACGTGATGACGGTATATACATACTCCGGTCCGCGTGCACGACCTTCTATCTTGAATACGCGGACACCCGACTTCATCATACGGTCGATGAAACGAATTGTCTTGAGGTCTTTCGGGCTCATGATGTACTTGTTGTCGACCTCGAGCTGCTCACCGGTATCAGTGTCGGTCAGCGTGTAAGAACGTCGGCACATCTGCATACACTCGCCACGATTGGCAGAGCGTCCTGTCTTGTCGAGGCTCATGTAGCACTTGCCGGAGATAGCCATGCAGAGCGCTCCGTGGCAGAACATCTCTATGCGTATCTGCTCTCCCTTCGGACCGCAGATATTCTCGTTCACTATCTGTCTGTAGATTTCAGCCACCTGGTCCATGTTGAGCTCGCGGGCAAGAACCACCACGTCGGCAAACTGAGCATAGAAACGCAGTGCCTCGATGTTGGAGATGTTGAGCTGTGTAGAGAGGTGAACCTCCACGCCCACCTTATTACAATATGACATCACTGCCACATCGCTGGCAATGACGGCTGTGATCTCAGCCTCCTTGGCAGCATCGATAATCTGGCGCATCGCCATCATGTCCTCGCCATAGATGATTGTATTCACGGTGAGGTAGGTCTTGATGCCATGCTCACTACACGTCAGGGCAATCTCGCGCAGGTCGTCGATAGTGAATTTGTTGGCAGAATGCGAGCGCATGTTCAGCTGTCCGATGCCGAAATATATACTGTTGGCACCGGCTTGAATGGCAGCAGCCAACGACTCACGAGAGCCTACGGGAGCCATTATTTCAAAATCGTTTATATTCATATCTTATAATTTTGTTTCGTATTTGTTGCATTTGTCGGCGATGACATGACAGTTCTGCCATGGCATACGCCCCATGCTATATTTCTTCTTTTTCAGGTCGGAGAATATTCATGTACTCATCATAGGAGATGAAGCGTCCTCCCATTGATTGCAGGTGAGGCGTCTCGATTTGACAGTCGATCATCTGTCCGCCGTGGCTTTGAAGATACTTCGCGAGGAATATCAGCGCAAGTTTCGAGCCGTTTGGAATGAGCGAGAACATTGACTCGCCGATGAACGCAGTACCGAGCGTGATGCCATACAGACCTCCGACGAGGCGATAGCCTTTCTCATTATAGTGCCACTCGACATCTTCCTTGCCCTTAGGCGTTGCATTCGCATCGGGCATCTTATCCCACACCTCTACACTTGCAGCGAAGCCGAGTTTGTGGAGTTTGGTGTAGGCGTCGATGATGTGCGGTCCGAGCCAGGCTCCACGTTCGTCAATGCGCAACTGCCCACAGTAGCCGATGACCTTATCGAAAGCCTGATTGAACGAGAACTGATAACGCTCTTTGCGGATAAGAGAACGCATGGAGTGGCTGATGTGAATCTCGTCGGGGAAGATAACGAAGCGTTTCATCGGACACCACCATTGAATCCAAGGGTCTCCATTCTCGTCGCAGAAGACATTGTCCTCCTTGCGGAATGCGTACCACGGGAAGATGCCGTTGCTGTATGCAAGCAGCAACCGGTCTACCTCAAGATCACCGCCAACGGCAAATATTCCATCCTCCTCACCGTCGCGTGGGTCGGGGAAATCGATGTTATCCGGATTTAACTGATATATCATATTATTGCCAATGCTTTGTCATTTACTCCTATGCTGATTGTGCGGACCGTGTCCTTTGACTTGCCTCCCGACTTTCCGCCTGTCGTCTTTCCGAAGAGGATTTCGCGCATGAGCAACGGATTGAGGTTCTGCTGGATTATACGGTCAATCTCACGGGCGCCATATCGCGGCGAGAATCCTTTGTCGAGAAGCAGAGAGCGAGCCTCAGCAGAGAGTTGCAGAACAATATTCTTCGCCTTTAGTTTCAGGTCTAACTGGCGGAGTTTCTTGTCGAGGATGAGGTTTGCCATTGCAAGATCCATATCCTTGAACACCACGATTGACGACAATCGGTTGATAAACTCAGGTTTGAAAGTTTTCTTCACCTGTGTCATCATTGCCTCGCCGCGCGACACATGACCGCTGAAACCGACATTTGCCTGTGAGGCATACTGCGCGCCGGCATTGGATGTCATGATGACTATGACGTTGCGGAAATCAGCCTTTTGTCCTTTGTTGTCGGTGAGTCGGGCGTAGTCCATTACCTGCAGCAGTATGTTGTAGATGTCGGAGTGAGCCTTTTCTATCTCGTCGAGCAAGAGCACACAATTCGGTGTCTTACGTATGGCGTCGGTCAGCAGACCGCCATCCTCGTAGCCTACATATCCTGCAGGGCTGCCGATGAGTTTCGCAACGGTATGCTTCTCTGTGTATTCCGACATGTCGAAACGCACAAGTTCTATTCCCAACTCCTGAGCGAGGACGCGTGCCACCTCGGTCTTGCCCACACCTGTAGGACCTACGAAAAGCAATGAGGCTATAGGCTTGTTGTCTTCAAGCAGTCCTGCCTTCGACATCTGCACCGATTCCACTACCCGATGTATGGCTTCCTGCTGCCCATATATCTGGGCGGAAAGCTGGGAGTCGAGGGTTGCAAGCGCCTTATTGTCGTCGCCCTTTAGTGCCTTGGCGTCAATCTTGCACACCCTTGCAAGGATGTCATTGACGAGCGGACGGTCAATCTTCTGCGAGCGTCGTGTCTTCTTTTCGCCGTTGTCCTTTAGCAAAGGGTTCACCTGACGGAAGGCACATGCCTCGTCGAGTATGTCGATGGCTTTGTCAGGCAGGAAACGTTCGGAGATATGGCGGGCTGCCATCTCCACGGTGTATTCTATTATATCGTCGGGAATAGTCACAGAGTGATAGTCCTCGTATTTCCTTTTCAGTCCTTTGAGAATCTCAACTGTCTCTTCCTGCGAAGGCTCGGCGATGTCAATCTGCTGAAAACGGCGTACTATGCCTTTGCTCTTAGCCAGATAGCGGTTGTATTCCTGATAAGTAGTTGATCCTATGAAGCGGATGTCGCCACTCTCGAGATATGGCTTCAGCATGTTCGATGCGTCCATTGCTCCGTCGCTGCCCTTGCCGGCGCCGATGAGATTGTGTACCTCGTCGATATATATAATTGCTTTGCCTTCCTCACGAACGCCGTCCATGATGCTCTTTATTCTTTTCTCGAAATCGCCTCTGAACTGCGTTCCGGCAAGCAACGTACCGAGGTCGAGCGAGTATATGCGGTAGTCTTTAAGACGTTCAGGCACCTTGCCTTGCTCTATCAACGCAGCCAATCCGTACACGAGAGCAGTCTTTCCCACCCCCGGTTCGCCTATATGCAACGGGTTGTTCTTATCCTTACGGCACAGCACCTGTATGGTACGCTCCAGTTCTGCCTCACGCCCTATGAGTGGATTGTGGTCGGCAAGCTGGTCGTTGACGCAGGTCACGAGTTCACGCCACAACTGGCGTTTGACATTATGCTCCACAGCATCCTCGACGTCTTCATCGTCATCAGGGTCGCTGACATTCACATCTTCATCGTATGCAGTAAGGACATTGGTCACTATCTCTGCCTCCGTTAGGTCGGTATTGCTGACAAAAAGATAATGAGCCTGCGAGTCGCGCAGATGCAGAATGGCATCAACGAGATGTGGGACGTCAACTTCTTTCTGTCCGGCACCAAGCGCCTGTGCCTCGGCATAGTCCATCATATCACCTGCCTGGTCTGATACAATGAGTTCATAACCATCATTGCCCGGCACATGCTCCATGGTGTGCATGAAAGAATCAAGTTGCGCCACGAAGGTGCGGTATTCTATATTGCAGTATAACAATGCGCGGATGAACGTATCGTCGTTGATTAGTCCTATCAGCACATGCTCCGGTGTGACGAATTCGTGGCGGAACTCGTTAGCCTTGGCAGCGGCTGCATTCAATATTTTCTTTGCTTTATCTGTAAATTCCATAATATATGTGTTACTCCGGTTGGTAAGTCAGGCGCAAAGGAAAGCCTTCCTCACGCGCCATGTCCGTGGCTTTGCGCACCTTGCTTTTCGCAATATCATAGGTATATATGCCCACTATAGCCTGCCCAGAGCGGTGCACGTCGAGCATCAGTCGTTCTGCTTCTGCCGACGGTTTGAAGAAAACCACACGCAGGACACGCACAACAAAGTCCATTGTGGTGAAGTCATCGTTGTAGATTATCACCTTGAAACGACGCGGTTCATTGATACCGGTGCTCTGCTTATTGCGTACTGATGATTGTGATTTTGCCATTGGTGATGATTTATAATGGATAATATTATTACCTTCTCCTATTTCTGCATCTCATGCAGTTTGCGATAGTAGCCGTCGACAGCGAGTAGCTCGTCGTGTGTGCCGCGCTCTACGATTTGTCCGTCGTGCAGTACATATATCTCGTCGGCATTCTTGATAGTCGACAGACGGTGTGAGATAGCCACTGTGGTGCGTGTCTTCATAAGTCGTTCCAAGGCGTCCTGCACCAGTCGTTCGCTTTCCGTGTCGAGAGCTGATGTGGCTTCGTCGAGTATAAGGATAGGCGGATTCTTCAATATGGCGCGTGCTATGCTCACCCTCTGACGCTGACCGCCCGACAGACGACCGCCACGGTCGCCGATCGATGTGTCATATCCATGCTCCGAGGCAATGATGAACTCATGGGCGTTGGCTATGCGTGCCGCCTGTTCTATCTCTTCGTCGGTGGCACTGTCGACACCGAACGAGATGTTATTACGGAAAGTATCGTTGAAGAGTATCGCCTCCTGATTGACGTTTCCAATAAGTTGCCGCAGGTCGTGAATGCCGAGGTCTTTGACATTAATGCCATCGATAAGCACCTCGCCCTCCTGAACGTCATAATAACGTGGGATAAGATCAACGAGTGTCGACTTGCCCGAGCCTGACTGTCCGACGAGTGCTATGGTCTTGCCTTTAGGTATTACAAGGTTTATGTGGCGCAGTACCCATTGCTCGCCATATCGGAAGCTTACATCACGGAACTCAATCTGATGCTCGAAGGTGGTGATGTGTCGTGGCACATTCGTTTCCTTTATTGCTATCTCTGCCTTGAGAATCTTGTCAATACGGTCCATTGACGCCAGACCTTTCGGTATGTTGTAGCCCGCCTTTGAGAACTCTTTCAACGGATTGATAATTGAATACAGCATCACCATGTAGTAGATGAACACCGGTCCGGAGAGTGTGTTTCCGCCAAGAACGAGCATTCCGCCGAACCAAAGAACGATGACTATCATCACCGTACCGAGAAACTCAGACATAGGATGAGCCAGTTGTTGGCGGATGTTGACACGCATTATATGATTGCGGAAGTTGCTATTGACATTATCAAAGCGCCGGTTCATCTTCTCCTCAGCACAGAAAGCCTTGATGATACGCAGTCCGCCGAGAGTTTCCTCCACCTGACTCATGGTATCGCTCCATAGCCCCTGCGCCGTTGTTGACTGCGCTTTCAGCTTGCGACCGACATATCCCATGAACCATCCGAATATGGGAACAAAGACAAGTGTGAACAATGTCAGTTCCCAAGAGAATACGACGAGTATGGTGAAATAGGCGATGATAAGTACAGGATTCTTGAAAAGCATGTCGAGCGACGACATGATGCTGTTTTCGATTTCCTGCACATCACCCGACATACGTGCAATGATGTCGCCCTTGCGCTCATCGGAGAAGAAACCTAATGACAAGGCGTTGATCTTACGATACATCTGATTGCGTATGTCGCGGACCACACCGGTGCGGATAGGTATTATCATTGCCGATGAAAGGAAATAAGCACCTGTCTTGAGGAATGTCGTGAAAGCGAGGAATAGGCCGATGAGCAGCAGTGTCGTCGACGCTCCGAACGAATCAAGCAGTTGCTGCACGAAGTAGTTCAGGTCGTTGGTCAGCACCTTGTTAAGGCTTGCCTCACCAAGGCTCATGTACCTTGTGGCTGTCACCGCGTCGTCGGTCTTGAATATGATTTGCAGTATTGGCACGATGGCTGCAAATGAGAATATATTCAGCAATGCCGACAGTATGTTGAATACTACCGACAGAACCAGATACTTCTTATATGGCGGTACGAATCTCCGCAGTACTTTCAGGAATTCCTTCATTTATATGAGCATTGATAATTCTGTTAGCCTTTAGGACTTTATGTTCCCGTTACGGCTCTTATATCTCCTCGCCGAAAAGAGTTGCGCTTGACGAACCGGTGATTCTCACCTTCACGAAATCGCCGATATGATGATTGCCTTTGTCGAACACAACGACCTTGTTCTGTTCCGTACGACCGAAGAGTTGCTCGCGGCTACGCTTGCTGTAACCCTCGACGAGAACCTCAAACTCCTTGCCTTCGTCATTCTTGTATGATATGGCGCTCATCTCTGTCTGCAACTGTATGAGTTCATTGAGACGGCGTATCTTCTCTTCTTCTGGAACATTATCTGGCAGATGCTTTGCTGCATACGTGCCTGGACGTTCGCTGTACTTGAACATGAAGGCAGAGTCGAAACAGACCTCACGTACAAGCGACAGCGTCTCCTCATAGTCTTCGAGGCTCTCGTCATGATAGCCGACGAAGATGTCCGTTGTCAGTCCGCAGCCCGGAATAATACGGCGGATGTCGTCTATGGTCTTGAGATACTGCTCGCGAGTGTATTTGCGGTTCATGAGTTTCAGAACCTTGTTGCTTCCGCTCTGTGCAGGGAAATGGATATGATTGCAGAGATTCGGCTCGTCGGCTATGGCATGGAGTATGTCCTCTGTCATATCCTCCGGGTTTGATGTAGTGAAACGTACACGCATTCCCGGCACCGCCTGTGCCACCTTGCGGAGCAATTCGGCAAACGATGTGCCGCCCTCTACCCGTTTGCCGGCAGGAGAAAGACCGTAACTGTTGACGTTCTGACCGAGGAGTGTCACTTCTTTGAAGCCACGTGCCTCGAGGTCTTTCACTTCGTTGAGTATGCTCTCTACGTCGCGGCTGCGTTCACGGCCACGAGTATAAGGAACGATGCAGTAGTGGCAGAAGTTGTTACAGCCACGCATGATACTTACGAAGCCTCCCACCTTGCCTGAATGCAGTCGTTGTGGGAGTATGTCGCGATATGTCTCTGTGGTAGAGAGTTCTATATTTATAGCCTTATGTCCGGCTTCTGCCTGTGCCACCAAGTCAGGAAGTGTAAGGTAAGCGTCAGGTCCAGCCACTAAGTCGGCATGATGTTTCTCAATGAGGTCGCCTTTAACGTTCTCTGCCATACAGCCGAGCACGCCGAGAATAAGGTTTCGACCATCGCGTTTGCGAATGGCGTTGAGGGTCTCAAGGCGATTGTATATCTTTGTCTCCGCATTCTCGCGGATTGAACAGGTGTTAAGAAAGATGGCATCTGCATCGTTTTCGTTATCGCAGATGTCATAGTCTGCCATTTTCATGACTGAGGCAACAACTTCGGAGTCTGCCACATTCATCTGACAGCCATATGTTTCTATATATAGTTTCTTCATTCTTTAAAAGTCCTCTTCCTCACTGCAAAAGAGGAGGAAGAGGGAAATATCCGTTTTATTTCTTTGTTTGCTTTGCCACAGCCTTTGACGCTGCCGACTTAGCTGGTTTACCCGCCTTAACCGGTTTCATCGTCTTTGCAGGCGCTATAAGCGCTGCGGGCTTGGTTTCCACTGCAGGAGAATCTTTCTTCTCGACCTTTATCACCTCGACGGTAAAGATAAGTGTTGAGTAGGGTTTGATGTTTCCTGCCTGACGCTCGCCATAGGCAAGTTCCTGTGGAATATACAGTTCCCACTTAGAGCCTTCGGGCATCATGCACAACGCCTCAGTCCAACCTTTTATAACCTGGTCAGGACGGAAGGAGGTAGTGTCAGGGTTACGCTTGTAAGAAGAGTCGAACACAGTGCCATCGATCATCTTTCCTTCGTACTTTACAGTCACGTTGTCAGATGTCTCGGCAACAGCACCGTCACCCTTTGTGATAATCTTATACTGAAGACCTGAAGGGGTAGTGACTACTCCATCCTTTGCTTTGTTTTCCTCGAGCCACTTGGTGTTCTCGGCGATATATACGGCGTTCTGTTTCTCCTTGGCGATGTTCTGCTTCTCACGTGCAAAGTCTGCCGCGGCATGGGCATCCATGATATTGGTGTCACCCATAGCACCGTCAATGAATCCCCTGTAGAAGAGGTCGCTCTTGATAGAGTCGGCTGTGCCTTCGAAGGCTGCCTGCTGCTGTGGGAGTATCTGCTTCCTCACCTGTGAGGCAATCTGCACACCGGCATTGTAGGCTACGTACTTAGGGTCGGTGCCACGCTCTATGGCATCATAAAAACCTTTCTTGAAATCAGCCATATACATGGTGTCAAGGTCGAGGCTTCTCTGAAGATAAGTGATAAGTCCCTGTGTAGACGCAAGACCAGCAGCATAACTGATAGAATCAATGATGCTTACAAGTTGAACAGGGGTCTCCACTGTCTGCACAGCCTCTGCCTTGTCCTTATTCTTTTTCTTCTTGTCAGCTGCGTTTGTCGAGAGAGAGGCACTCGCCAACATGACGAGTGCCATAAATATAGTCTTCTTCATTACTGTGTTTTATTTTTCGATACCGAGGAGATCAATCTTGAAGATGAGAGCAGAGAAAGGCTTGATAGGTCCCTGAGCACGCTCGCCATAAGCAAGTTCCTGTGGTATGAACACTTCCCAAGAAGAACCTACAGGCATGTGGGTCAAGGCTGCTGTCCAACCCTTGATAACTTGGTTTGCACGCATCGTCACCGGCTCGTTGCGCTTGTAAGAAGAATCGAACACATTACCGTCAATTGTCTTACCCTCATAGTTTACCTTTACTGATGAGGTGTCTGCCGGCAGAGCACCTGTGCCCTCTTTGATGACACGATACTGGATGAACGACTTCTTGCCGTCAGGTGTTGTCACCTCGAGTGTCTTCACACCTTCTTTCTTTGCATTCTCAGCGAGATACTTCACACCAGCCTGCTTGTTAGCGCCGTATGTCTCCTCTGCTACCTTTGCCTTTATCACCTGCATCTTGGTCTGGAAGAGATTCTGAGCTTCTTCCGGGGTCATGAGCGCCTTACCGTTTGTAGCTCCTGCAATGAAACCTGCCATGAAGTTCTTCAGCGAAATGGTCTTTGTTGAGTCCTCACCATAGATTTCGTGGTTGATACCTGGAATCATCTGGTTGCTCACCTGCTGACCAATCTGTATACCGGCAAAATAGGCTGCCTTTTTCTTGTCGTCGCCAGAATTGACTCCATCGTTAAGACCTTTGATGAACTGGTCGATGTAGGTAGTGTCGATACCCATGCGGCCAACGAGGTATTCACGCAGACCTTGTGTCTGAGCAAGACCGACAGCATAACTGAGGGTGTCAACATCTGTCTTGAGATTAGCCTTAGGCGTTGAGTTGCCGCAGCCAACGAGTGTTGCCGCAGCAATTGTAGCAGCTGCTACGAAAGTTAATTTTTTCATTGTTCTTTTGTTGTTAATATATTAATCTATTGTTCTTTTCTGAAAAAGAATTACTTCACCTCGATGAGTTCCACATCGAAGATAAGTGCTGAGAATGGAGGAATATTCTGTCCCGCGCCCTGTTCGCCATAACCGAGATGGAATGGTATGAAGAAACGTGTCTTGCCTCCTTCCTTCATTGTCTGCAAGCCTTCTGTCCAGCCTTTGATAACCTGATTCAATCCGAATGATGCCGGTTCGCCACGCTGTACGCTTGAATCGAACATCGTACCGTCGGTGAGCATACCTTCATAGTGGCACACCACAGTATCGGTAGCCTTCGGCTTCTTACCTGTACCCTCGTTGATGACAAGATACTGCAGACCACTCTCGGTTGTTATCACGCCGTCCTTCTTCGCGTTCTCTGCAAGATACTTCTCGCCCTCTTCCTTGTTTACCTTGAAACGTTCAGCGGCTGCCGCGCGCTGTTGTTTCTCCTGCTCCTGGAAGAAATTCTGCACCAGCGTCTGAGCCTCTGTGTCGGTCATCTGCTTGTTACCTGAAAGCACATCCTTTATTGCCTGTGCGAAATCATCAATGTTTAGGCTCTGAGCACCCATGTCGCTCAACTGTGAGCCGATGCCCATGCCTAACGCATAACTTACTTTGTCCATGTTCTGTATTTTAAAAATATTCTATATATATTATAGTCCAACATTTTTGAATCTGCAAAATCCGTACCAAATATTTTGTCTTTTTTAATATACACGCACATTACGTGCATGTGAAATTCTTGCAAATTTACTACTTTTTCCGCACAACACTCTTACTTGTTATAGATTTTTAGTATATTTGCTTCATATTTCGGCAGGTTCGACAGATAGTATTGTACCATGTCACGTGTTAAACCCAAAACGGTCAATAGATTCCTTGCCTGATTTCGTTTGATTGTTGAGCAGATTAGCAGTCTTGTTACCGTGGGCGTAGCGGGCTACGTCAAGGTAATAAGGCTGGTAAGATGCCACACAAGCGG
>CAJPPF010000017.1 GCA_905372445.1 uncultured Prevotella sp.
ACCTGACTGTTAATCAGGGGGTCGTTGGTTCAAGCCCATCCTGGAGCGCAAAGAGGAAAACTTTGGTTTTCCTCTTTTTTGTTTTAGTCGAATGTTACTGTTCTTTCCTCAAGTGCGAGATAAGAAAGTTTTTGTAACAGTTACAGAAGTCTTAGCCTCGAACTTGATGTGTTGTAAAGAAAAATCATCTTTGCGATTTTCAGCGAAACAGAAAATTAAAAACAACGATTTGCCAAGTCCGCAGGGCATAAAACTGCGTCTTCGAGAACCGACAATAGCTGAAAACATCTTCATTACATGCTTTTTAGCTCAAGAAGCGGTGATTCTTTGCGCTGAAAAGGGCGGTTTCATCGGCAAGAAACGGTGGTATTTGAGTCAAGAAACGACGGTTCTTGAAAATGATTCTTGTTTTTGTCGGCATCAAAAACACCTACTGTTTTGATTATCAGCATCTTGCATGCAATGCCAAAAATACGCATTTTTCGTAACCAAACGACAACGCGTCGGCAAATATCGGCTGTATGCATGCTTAGAACAGCCTTTTTGTTGATTTTATTCGCATTTATCGTAGGGGCGTGATTTATCACGTTCCACCCAGTGCGTTGGGCTTATTTTGTACCTTTGGAGCGATTATTTGTTTTTCCGAAGGAGAGGCGGAACGTGATAAATCACGCCCCTACGGCTGACGCGCTTGTTTTCTGTGCGAGGCGGAATGTGATAAATCATACCCCACAGTTGGCGCATGCCAGTTGGTTTATGCAATGCTTATCCCGAAAAGAGGTAGATTATCATTACAAAAAGAGGATTCATGCTTTTGGCATGAACCCCCATTCTGTGTGTTTTATAAGAGGTGTTACTTCATATTGTCGGCTGATGGCGGTTCGTTGCCCTCAGCTGCGCCCCAGTTCTTGTTAGGGTGCTTACCCATCTCGAGAACGAGTGTAGCACCGTCCTTAATGTCATCGTGCGAGAACCAAGGCTTGTCCCATACCTTACCGTTGAGCGTTGCACTCTGGATATATTTGTTTTCTACAGAGTTGTTCTTTGCCACGATATGGAATATCTTACCGTTTGGAAGTTTGATTTTGATGTCGTTGAACAGTGGCGATCCAATGTTATATGACGGCATACCTGGTGTGACAGGATAGAAACCCATGCTTGAGAACACCACAAACGAGGTCAGTCCGCCTCCATCTTCGTCGCCCGGAATGCCCATAAGGTCGTTGCGGAACCATGTCTTCAGACACTGTCGCACACGTTTCTGCGTCTTCCACGGTGCACCGGCGTAGTTATATATATAAGGTATATGCAGCGACGGCTCGTTAGCCATAGAGAACTGTCCGATGTTTCCGGTCTGGTCAGGCAGCTGATAGTAAAATTCTCGCTTGCCGTCGCCCATAGGCTCGGCGAAAGTCTGGTCGAGATTTTGTATAAGTTTCTCTCGTCCGCTCATGAGTTTGATAAGGTCGGCGAAGTTATGCTGCACGTCCCAACGGTATGTCCACCCGTTGTTCTCGTCGTATGCGTCGCGTGCGCCGATGCCTCCGCCGAAGGTATAAGAGAAGTGGCGCAGAAATTCTCCTTTATTGTCCTTTGGATGGAAGAAACCCGTACGGCTGTTATAGACGGTACGGTAGTTATGTGAGAAGTTGTAGAAGTACTCTGCGTCTTCCTTATTGCTGATGAAATCTGCAATACGTGAGAGGCACCATGTGTCGTATGCTGTGCCGAGAGTGACGGCTATAGGCTGGCGTTTTTCGAACGCGCTGACGTTAGGGTCGTTCTCCTGCTCGCCGGGATGAAGTGCAGGTATGTAGCCATATTGCCAGTAGTACCTGTCGATGTAGCCGGCTTTCTTTCCGCTCCAAGGTGCGAGAGTCTTCTCGGTGATGCCCTTCTTGCAGTATTCGTAGGCACGCTTAGCATCGACCTTCAGACCTTTATATATTGCATCGGCCACCATTGCCACACCGTGGTTGGAGTTCATACGGCGAGAGTCGCCGGTTATCTCAGGAAATGTAGGCATCCACTTGGTGCCCATCTGCTCCGCCATGCGCAGGTATGACTCGATGATTGCCTCCTGTTTTGTTGGTTCGATGAGTGTGCGCAGAGGATGTGCAGCACGGTAGGTGTCCCAAATCCAGTCGTCGGTATAGAACGGAATGCCACCGTCTTCATGCACTTTGTGGTCATAGGCGCTGTAGTAACGTCCGTCCTCAGAGAGGCATACCGGGCGTTCGAAGGTGCGATAGTAGGATGTGTAGAGCACTGTCTTATCGTCTTCTGTACCCCCCTGCACCTGTATGGCTGACAATGCCTTGTTCCATTCGTCGCGACCTCTTTTCTCTACAGCGGCACGGTTGTAGCGTGTTCCCTGCTCACGTCGCAGGTTTGCCTTTGCCTGGTCGACGGATATGAGCGAGATGCCGTATGCTATGCTGACTTTCTGCTTGCCATTGGGCAGCAGCATTGCTATGCTGGCATTCTTTCCTTCTATGTTCTTGTCGGTAGAAATCTTGCCGTCGCGGAGCACGCCCGCAGCCTTCGGCATGACGCTTATCTCGGCATAGATATAAACATTCACACTGCCATATACATCCTGATAGCCTTTTATGATATTGCGGTCGATTGAAAGCTGTCCCTTCTCGGAGTTGAGTATGAGATAAGAGTCCTTGTCCTTGTCGTAGTAGTTGATGTCGTATATCGCGCTCTGATGCCCCACTGCCAGCTGTGCACGCATGGTATTGTCGCAGAGTTCGACGTCGTATGAATATGGTGTTATGTGCTCGTTGTCCCAATTCATCTTTACGCGCGACTGCAGTTTCGGGTTCTGTGTCGGTGACAGGCAGAACGCAGAGTGCTCGCGGTGGTTGGTTACCATGACAGGCAGCCCCTCTACGAGTTCTTCGGTATATGAATATCTGCTTGGATAGATACGCAGCAGAGAGTTCGGCAACTGCACCGTGGCGAAGGTTGGGACCAGCAGGTGACTGATGTTGCCGATGTATGGATTGACGTAATCGACAGGCTCTTTCTGTGCAGAGACCGGCGATGAGCATACTGCAGCCACAAGCATTGTGGCAAAGAATCGGTTAATGGCTTTCATAAAATGATTTTTTTTAGTTTTGTCTTATGCAAAGGTACGAATTTTCATTGAGAAAATGAGCATTGATATTCAGAAATTCCATTTTAGCATAACGTCGATATCCGTCTGCGATGGAGCGTTTATCTGTTGTGTGCTGCTGCCTATTTTGTCGCGGTCGAGGTAGTGTGTCATACCTCCTTTCATCTCTGCTGTGAGCGATGTGGCTATCTCTGCCTTTGCCAAGGCGTAGAGACGAATGCCCTCGCCGTAGAATGTGGGGAAAGCAATGCTGTAAGGTGTCGACTGCTCGTAGGTTCTTATATTTGCTTTGTAGCCGTCGGTCTTGAAGTATCCGCCGCCAATACTGACGCTCATGCTGCCCATTCTATATGTCGCATTTCCGCTTAGCATCCATCCCCAATGACCTTTCCGGTCTTTGCAATGTACTATTTCGGCTTGCGATTTCCACATCATTCCTCCCGTCCGAAGACTGTAGGACGTGCGTAAACGATGCTCGTTCCTATATATGAGCGTCCCCACATCGCCACTGTCTCTCTGTCGGCAGCGCAGACGATAGCGCGCCGTAAGTGATGAGTGGCTTGAAGTCTGATATGTCAGTTGCAGGAAGTTGTCGAAGGAATGACTTGAACCCAGTGCCTGATACTTCGGCCATGCAAAGTATGCGATGTCCGAGTAGGCTGTCAGCGACAGGCGACTATAGGGGTTCCATATAGCTCCGACGTATAGTCCGCTCTCGTCCTGATTGTTTCCTCCGTCGGAGAAACTGCGTCCCATGGTCGAGTAGAACTTGTAGGGGTAGTAGCGTTGTATGAGCATCAGGCTTATCTTCTTGCCGGCGAGCCACGACAGTGTGTTCACCGTAGCCACCTCACGACAGTCGCCAGTTGCGGTCTCTCCCTCAAGATGCAGTCGTTTGCCGAGTTTGTAGCCGTAGTCGATGCTGACATTCCAGAAGTCCTGACCCGAAGCTTGGTGCATCTTATATAAGTAGTAGAGGCTTTTGTTGGGTGTGTAAGGGCGGAGAGGCTTGTCGTAATGATTGATAATGGCAGTCGCTCCGACGTGCCACTGTCCGATGCTGACCCTGATGTTTGCGCCTGCTGCCGTCTGGCTGGCGTTATGCTTTCGTCGCATCTCGCTGACAGTGCGGTGGTAGCCTGTTTTAACTATCGTCGCGATGCTCGTGGAGTCGTTCGTCAACGTGGCGTCAATACGGCGGTGGGAAATGAAGAGGCTTGTCTCTGTATGGCGTGAGAGCGACATAGTGGCAGTAGCGCCTTGCAGGTAGTTGCCGTCGGAAAGCGAATAGTGAGGTCGCAGCGACGTCGCAGAGGACTGAATGGACGCCACGGAGAAGGTTTTGCCAAACGAGTAGTTGTTGTTGAGTATCAGTCCCAGTCCGCTTTTAATTCTATATCTACCTGCGATGAATTTCTTCAAAGCGCCGTATCTCTGCAACTGTATGTAGCCAGAGTAGTAGTCATAGCCTGCAGAGTTTCTGCCTTTGAAGAATGGTTCGCCCGCATCCTGCGAGCCTACAAAGCCTATCTTCGTCCTGCGGTTGAAGGCGTAGCCGGCGCGTATCCAGTGCTTTAGTTTTCCACCAAGGAAAGGTCCTTTGCGCGAATACAGTGGTATGCGTGTGAATGCCGTCACCTCTCCTTTCTGCGCCTGGCGGTCGTTCATTCGCTTGTAATCTCGCACCGCATTGTCGAATTTTATTGAATCGAGCTCGTTACGTTGTTTTTCCTGTGCTTCGCCGATGTAAGTCAGTGCGTCGAGAATGCCCCTCCGAGCCGTGTCAAGGTAAGGAATCATCAGCAGCTCTGCCTTGGTAAGAAGTGGAGCATAGTGGTCGACGTACTCAAGTATGGCGTCGATCTGACTCTCGGAAAAGCAGATGAGATTCTGCAGTTGCTCGCGACTGATGGCATTGATGTTTATCGGTGATGCAGCCGCTTCGCTGAGAGTTTCATATATGAGCTGCATCTGCTCCTCGTCGTTGTCGTCGTCCTCGTCGGCAATCATCTGGTAATACTGTTGCCATTCCGTTACTGTGTTCTGGGCGTGACACAGAGCCAATGCCCCTCTGCCGTTGGAATAAAACAGAGATATCATTAAAAAGAAAGCAGTAATAGTAAGGCGTTTCACATGGTAAAGGTACAAAAAAATACCCGTCATCGCAAAGGATAACGGGTAAATTTTATCGTTGTGTCTTTTTCGAAGACTCTTAATCGATGTCGTTGTGGTCGAGAACGTCAGTAAATCCCTTTGGCTCATGGTTTGAGGGGTCATGATACTGTTCGTCGGCGTTGTTGAAATCCTGACGTGGACGACGCTCCGGGCGTGGACCGCGCTCACCGCGTTCAGGACGAGGACCGCGACGCTCCGGACGTGGACGACGCTCGCGCTCGGCATATCCCTCAGGCTTCTCAAGGAGAACCTTGCGAGAGAGCTTGTATTTTCCTGTCTTCTGGTCAATCTCGAGGAGCTTCACCTTAACCTTGTCGCCCTCTTTGATACCAGCCTCTTCAACTGTTTCAAGGCGCTTCCAGTCAATCTCTGAGATATGGAGCAGACCGTCCTTACCCGGGAGAATCTCAACGAAGCAACCGTAAGGCATTACCGAACGAACGGTGCCCTCGTATATTTCACCAATCTCAGGGATAGCTACTATTGCCTTGATCTTGGCAAGGGCTGCATCGATAGAATCCTTGTTAGGAGCCGAAACCTGCACCTTGCCTACGCCGTCAGTCTCTTCGATGGTGATAGTAGTGCCTGTCTCATCCTGCATCTGCTGTATAATCTTACCGCCAGGACCGATGACTGCACCGATGAAATCCTTAGGAATCTCGATCTGTACGATACGTGGAACCTGTGGCTTCATTTCCTCGCGTGGTTCAGAGATTGTATCGGTAAGGCATCCGAGGATATGGTCGCGACCTGCTTTTGCTTGGGCAAGAGCACGCTCGAGAATCTCGTATGATAGACCGTCGCACTTGATGTCCATCTGAGTAGCGGTCAGACCGTCCTTTGTACCGGTAGTCTTGAAGTCCATGTCGCCGAGGTGGTCTTCATCGCCGAGGATGTCGGAGAGCACTGCATACTTGTCCTCGCCTGGGTTCTTGATAAGTCCCATTGCGATGCCTGAGACAGGTTTCTTCATCGGAACACCGGCGTCCATCAGGGCGAGAGTGCCGGCACATACGGTAGCCATTGACGAAGAACCGTTTGACTCGAGTATCTGGCTCACCACACGCACTGTGTAAGGGAAGTCGGCAGGAATCTGTCCTTTCAGACCGCGCCATGCAAGATGACCGTGACCAATCTCGCGACGACCTACACCACGCTGAGGTTTTGCCTCGCCGGTAGAGAATGGAGGGAAGTTGTAATGGAGGAGGAAGCGCATGTAACTCTTCTCGAGAGCGCCATCAACAAGCTTCTCGTCTAATTTTGTTCCAAGGGTGACAGTAGTCAGCGACTGTGTCTCGCCACGTGTGAAGATTGAAGATCCGTGTGGCATTGGGAGTGGAGAAACCTCGCACCATATTGGGCGTATCTCGTCAGTCTTACGACCGTCGAGACGGATGCCCTCGTCAAGGATGCAACGACGCATTGCGTCTTTCTCTACATCGTGGTAGTACTTGTCGATGAGAGCGTTCTTCTCCTCGAGCTCATCCTCTGTGAGGTCGGCATGCGCAGTGGCGTATGCTGTCTTGAACTCATCCTTGATAGCCTCGAAGGCATCGGCGCGAGCCTGCTTCTCGAGAGCCTGCTTCACAACGTCGTAAGCTTTCTGATAGCATTCTTTGCTCACCTGCTCCTTGAGTTCGTCGTCGTTCACCTCGTGACAATACTCACGCTTGGTGTCAGTGCCGAGCTCCTTCATGAGCTCATACTGTACCTCACACATTGGCTTGATAGCCTCGTGAGCTGCCTTGAGGGCATTGAGAAGGTCGATTTCCTGTACTTCCTTCATCTCTCCTTCAACCATCATGATGTTGTCGGCTGTTGCACCTACCATGAGGTCCATGTCGGCATCAGCCATCTGAGCGAAGGTCGGATTGATTACGTACTCGCCGTTTATACGGGCAACACGTACTTCTGAGATAGGAAACTCAAACGGTATATCTGAGCATGCCAATGCGCATGAAGCAGCGAAGCCAGCGAGTGCATCAGGCTGGTCGACGCCGTCGGCAGAGAAAAGAATAACATTCACGAATACCTCAGCGTGATAGTCGGCTGGGAATAGTGGACGTAGAGCACGGTCAACGAGGCGACATGTGAGAATCTCCTCATCGCTTGCCTTTCCCTCGCGCTTTGTGAAACCACCAGGGAAACGGCCGGCAGCTGCATACTGCTCGCGATACTCTACCTGCAAAGGCATGAAATCTGTTCCTGGAACTGCATCTTTTGCTGCGCAAACAGTGGCTAAAAGGACGGTGTTACCCATGCGGAGAGTACAAGAGCCGTCAGCTTGTTTTGCGAGCTTTCCTGTTTCTACTGTTATCTGACGACCGTCAGGCAGTGAAACTGTTTTTGTAATTACATTCATTTTTGTCAAAAAACATCTGTGGGAGCCACTTGCTCCCGATAAAACATCTAAATGATATGCGCAAATAAGCGCGCATATCTTCTACAAAGGTACGACATTTTATTAGAAGAGACGTATTTATATGCTAATTATTTAGATTTTTTATGGAAAAGTGGTTTTATATTATTGGTGTCGGGTAAAAACTGATTGAAAGTCCTGCAAGCCGCTATGTATCGGCACTACAGATATGTATAGCCAATAGGAAGAACGTGCTTTTTGTTTCAAATAATAAGCGTTACTAAAAACATTCCTTTTAGTTTTATGTCTTCCACTATCCGAGAAAGAGTCGGCATTTGCCGGCTGATGTTTCCAAGTCTGTACTTACGAAACAAGGCATTGCCCCTTAATAGATTTGGAGACAATGCCTTGTTATCGAAATTATTACTTCTTTTATTCGTGATGTTTATGCCCGTCGTGATCATGCTTCTCTGCATGATGAGAGAGAGCGATGTCGCGTGCTACGAGACTCTGGTTGCCTGCAGCATCAGTGCAGTAGATCATGAGATGATATTTTCCTGCAGTAGCATTTGCCGGTATCACAATGTCGTGATGATGCACGTGGGCGTTACGCTTGCCGGAAAGAGAGTATGATTTCTTGAAGAAGAAAGGTTCTTCTGCTTTGCCGGCGCGAGTTGCTGGTGCCTTATGAGTGTGATTATCAAAGTTGCTGTGTATCTCAATCAGGTAGCTGCCCAGCATCACGTCGTCAGAGAAATCAGCCTCGAAGTGAACATCGGCTCCGATGAGCAGTTCGGCGCCATTCTTAGGCGCGCCGAGGGTGATGACCGGCTTGACAGTGTCCGAAGCTTCGTCTTTGTCGCATGATACGAATGAAACACCAAGGATTGCAGAAAGGATAGATACAAAAAATATTTTTTTCATAATGATATTGTTTAAAATGTAAAAAGAACAGTCGTCTGGAAGTCGAATCCTGCCTCCGGCAGTTCAATCTTCCTGTAAAAACTGAGATGATTTAAATATCGGGTGTTGAGCAGGTTGCGTATGTTCAGAAGCAGCGTGAGCTTGCTCTTATGCAACTGGAAATCTGCTTTCCCACCCATGTTTATAAGATTATAACCCGGGGTAGCGTCCTCGTTATGAGTCACCCGGTTCTGTCTTGCCACGCTGTGACATTCGGCAAACAGTTCCCATCGCTTGCATTCCCAACTTATGGTGTTGCGCATTGATGCCGGTGGCGAGAATGGTGTCGCCGTATGCGATTTGGTGTCGTAGGTGTGGACGTACTCGCCTGAGAGCTCGTAGTACATGTGATGTAGCAGATGGAACTTCATTCTAAGTTCACTTCCGGCAAATACTGCCGGTGTGTCTACGTATTTATACACTTGACCGGCGTCAGGCAGTGGCGACCATAGTCCCGTTGGATGCAACGCAATGAAATGAGAGTAATAACTGAAGAAAGGCGACACACGGAGTTCCATCCTGTCTGCGTGCATGTTGTACGACAGGTCTGCCTGCCAACCCTGCTCGCTCACAAGGGTGGCATCTCCACGCTCATGGCGGAAAGCACCGTGATGCACTCCGTTTGATGTGAGCTCATTGGCAGATGGTAAGCGAAACGCACGCCCTATGGAACCGCGCAACTCGTGATTGCGATTGGGTGTATAGGTGGCACCGAAGGCAAACGAATAGTCGTTGAAATGTCGGTTTAATGCACCTACATCATTGCCGTGTGCCTTGGTGTTTATGCGTCCGATGTCGTAGCGTACGCTGCCGTTGAACACGAGAGCGGCGCTCATGCGATAGTTGGACAGATAGTATGCCCCGTATTCGCTACGGTCATATTCGGGAATGAGGAAGCCATAACCTCCTATGGTGTTTTTCTGCATCACTGCAGAAATGCCGAAGTAGTGTTCCCAATTGCTCTCCGGCGTATATCTGATCTGTAATTTGCTTGAACCTGTATGCAGGTGTAACATCAGTTCCTTGTCAGGATCAATGGCTGGCGGCTGTTGTCCGTAGTTGTGGGTGTGGAACTTGCTCCACTCCTCGCGGTGGTTCAGCTGATAGCCTAACGTCAATGTCGCCTGCAACTCATCGCCTGTCCATTTGTTCTGATTTGTCACCTTAAAGTGATTCACCTTATTATATGGCAGTTCGATGTTGCGGCTGTTGCCATCAGGCAGAAGGTTGCTGCTATTTGGAACACCATGTGCCCCGCTGAAAAAACCGGCTTTCTGATAGCTGTCACTGACGTTGATTCGCCCTTCGTACCGCTTGTACCTGTAAGCCATGAGCCAGTTGAGCCCACGCTCCAGTCCGGCAGTGTTCTTCATACGGTTGCCGTGTATGGGCAGGTTCGTGCTCAGATATGTGAAGCTGTTGGCAGGTACACGGTAGTCAGCCCAATGGCGCTCGGTATAACGGAGCTGGGTGAAAAACCTTTTCCGTTTCATTGCAAGCATGGCAGAGCCGCTCAGTCCGGAGCTGACGCTCTGGTGCTGCAGCAGGACTTCGCCCCTGATGGAGTCCTTTAGAGGTATTGGAACGGGCAGTATCTCCACTGCTCCGCCTAAGGCATCGCTGCCATAGAGCACCGATGCAGGTCCTTTTACGACACGCACTTCACTTACGTTGAAGGCGTCTATTTCAAGACCATGGTCGGCTCCCCACTGTTGTCCTTCCTGTTTTACTCCGTTCTCGGTGACGGCGATACGCTGAAAACCAAGACCACGTATCATAGGCTTGCTGAAGCCGATACCGATGTCCATTGCGTGTACGCCTTCGGTGTGCGACAGAGCGTCCATGAGACTGTGTCCCATGTGTCGGCGTATCTCTTCAGGAGACACGTGCACGGCAGGAATGGTGGCTACCTCGTTGCGCTGTCGGCTGAAGCCGGTGACAGTGACTTCCTGTAGCTGCACATTCTTGAGACTGTCAGCAGAATGGGCGCAAAGCATCGCGAAAGAACAGAGTATAAACAATAAGGAACTGATAGTTCGTTTTTTGTTCATTATAAATGCTCCGATGTATAACTTTCTTCAGTTATTAGTTGATAATAATTGTATCAACCATATATCGGAGGTGCGCGTAATCCCGGCAGGCATACTCTGCGGCTGACGGTGAAGTCGGGCGCAGAGAGTATGAAAGTAAACGTGGCAAACACTATAGCCGAGAATACAAGTGCTTGCGGATTAACGAATAGCTCATGAAGAAGTTGGCATATCAGACAGTCGTTGTGGTTCATTGCCCACTGTGAGAAATGACCGTCGTGATGCACGTGTTCATAACAATCCATACATGACAGCTCTGCCTGTGCTTGATGCACATGCACTGAGCCTACTGACAGAAGTATAAGATATACTGCCAGTAAGAACCTGCTGATAATCAGCCTTCGACTGTCGTGTTTTTTCTTCATTAGGTTGCAAAGTTAAGAAAAATATATCAAACGAGAAAACTTCTGCTGAAAAAAATGCTTTCTACGTTTTTAACCCATATCGATCAATAGATTTTATTGGTGTCCGGTAAACAAATTATAGCGATGAATTGAGTAGGATACCTGTAGGGGCGTGATTTATCACGTTCCACTCCAGTGTCGAGTCCATTGCGCAAACTATTTGTTTCTCGGAGATTACGTAACGTGATAAATTACGCTCCTACGCCGTCCAGCAAATAACGACCATTTCTCGGCTCGTGGAAGACACAAAACTAAAAGGAATGTTGTTAGTAACGCTTACTATTTTTGGCAAAAAGTAAGCCCTTATTGGCTATACGTGCCTGTAGTGCCGATAGATAAAGGCTTGAAGAAATTTCATTCAGTTTTTACCGGACACCAATAATATGAAAATAGGAGGCAAATGCCTTTTATTATTAGCATTTGCCTCCTAAACAATTTTAATGGATAATCAGACAAGTTTGTCTTTTGTCCATTATTCTTATTTCTTGATTGCCCACCACAATGGGGTCATCATGGTGTTATTCTCTGTTCCCAACAATTTCAGAGCATTTTGGAACTGCTCTTTGTCAGAGTTTTCAAATACAGATGGATATCTCATACGCTGTGTAAAGTGATACCATTTCTGTCCGTCTTTGTAACTGTCAGCCGTGAAGAGACCATCGAAGTCTGAACCAGTCAAAGCTGTTTCGTTTCCTGGTACTTCGAAGAATGGCAAACCTAAACGACGACGGTCGTTCCAACTTTGAACTACACCGTAAGGAGTATTTGCGATATACTTCTGTGTGATGATCTTGGTGAGTTGGTCGTTGAGCTTATGACCTTTGTACAGAATCTTACTTGCGTCAGGATAATGATAAGTCATCTTCTTGGCTTCTTTAGTATAGCCGTCTTTGTAGTCTGCTTCAAAGTCTACAGGTTCGGCTGTGTGGTCGAAGCTAACAGATGTACCAACTCTGTTGTAGTTAGTAGAAGCAAGATATCTGTCTGCATATTTGTCAACACCGAAATAGGTGAAGTTTGCTTTCACTCCATTTTCGTATGCCTCCTTAGCTGCCATCGGAGTTGCCCAACCGTAAACAGCACCTTCTGCCAACAGGAAGTAAGTTTCCCAAGGCGACATCCAAATACGCTTCTTGGTGTTATTGCGATATTCCTTGCTTAGCATAGGCGTTGTTTCCCACATGTGGCCCAACACCTGGTTGAACGCAAACGTTTTAGGAGTCCACGCACTGCGCGTACCGGCAGGATAGCCGTTCCATGTGAAAGCTGCGTCAACCTTCACCAGAACCTTTTCCTTGTCGTTTGGATCGAGCATACCATATTTATCATGGTTCTTTTTGCCTTGCTGTGCTTGGTCGGGCCAGTTAGCTGCGGTTGTATCGTTGGTCAGACACCATACCACCAATGCACGAGGGTCAAGATATTCTGGTATACCATCCATCCACAACTGCTTGGTTGGATTGTCAGTCAAAGCGGGGTAGTGCTTCTCATATTTCTCACCCACATAGTTGATTGGCTTGATGTGTTCTATCAAGTCAGTATGCTTGTCTGCTTCTGCTATTTCTTTTACAGAAATATTTCCCAATCCAGTCAAAAGATTACACATAGTTGACGAGATGCAGTGGTCGCTCCATCCGCGGTTCATCACCCCTTCATAGGCAGACCATCCGCCATTCTCTTGAAAACCGAACAGGTCGCCGGCTTCGGTCAGGAGCGGCAGCTTTGCAGCCTCTTCAAACTCTGCCTTGGCTTTTGCGTTGTTCACTTCAGACAACTGGAGTGCATAGCGGAGACGCAAGCTGTTAGCGAGCTTCTGCCATTGTGCGGCGTCGTACTTGAACGCAGGATCGCCCTTAGCCTCAGCATCTGTCGGTTTTACAGTGATATCAAGGGCGCTGCTTGCTTCTTTCAGCTCTGTGAAGAAATTGTTATATACTTCTTCCTCGGAATTGAATTGTGGAGCTACGCCGGTGAAAGCGTTGAGTGGATAAGGACCGAAAGAATCTACGAAATCGGCAATCAGCATCACACGCCATATACGTGCAATCTGCTTTACGTTTTTATAGAATGCTATTTCATGCTCGTTTTTTCCCTTGTTCTTGTCTGCAAGCTCAATAGCCGCGGTAGCGCTTTTAATCCAATTTGAAGAATAGGTGTACAGACGGTCGTTGAATTGATCGTTGTATCTTGCGGTTACGCCCATGGTATTTTCGCCCACGATGCGAGTAATAGAAGCCCAGTTGTAGACGAATACACGCTCGGCAATGTCAGGGTCCATCTGTGCCTCATAAAAAGACTTGTTCAATGAATAGTCAGGGTGCACGGCGTCATCGCCTGCAGCCGAAGGATTTGTGTTGACTTCATCGAAATCTGAACAAGAGCCTAACATGGCGATAGCCAATGTTGCCATTGACAAAATTTTATATGTTATTTTCATATTGTTCTTTATATTAAGTTTTTAGAAACCAAGTGAAATGTTAAAGATGACTGTTCGTGACGTAGGAGGTGCTGCATACTCGAAGCCTGTTGCATTTGTGTTTGTTGCAAAAACAGATTCCGGATCGATACCGTTAAGATGGCTCTTCAACATCAATACATTGTTGCAGGAAACACCGAGTTTTACGTTCTGCAGGAACATGTTCTTTGGTTTGAAGCTGTATGACAGTGAAACGTTACGTAGGCGGACGTTCGTAGCAGAATAGACGTTAGCTTCTCCGATACCGAGGTTACCGGTTGAACCTGTCAGAGCTGACCAATATTGTTGCTGTGTGATTTCCTTTTTGTTTGCGGTATAGCCACCCTTTCCATCAGCAATCACGCCGTCTACAACAATCTTGTCGCGCTTGCCACCAGGAGCAGTTACAGCAGCAACACCATTTCTCTGGAGTAGCATATTTGAACCTGAGAAGATGTGACCGCCGAACCGACCATCAATCATAAAGCTCAATGCAAAGTTCTTGTAGGTAAGTGTGTTGGTCCATCCCAAGAGGCAGTCAGCCTGTTGGTCACCAATCTTCTTGATAGTAGGGTCACCCTGTGGAAGACCGTCTGCGTTGAGCAATAGCTTGCCATAGTCAGGACTCTTCTTGTCGGTAACGCGGAGGAATGTAGTACCCCAGATTTCACCGTAGTTTCCGCCAGCTTTGGCAATGATTTTCAGATTGTCGTATCCACCGAGGATATAATCTTCGATACCATCGGTAAACTTGATGATTTTGTTCTTGTTGTTTGAGAAGTTCACCTGAGTGTCCCAACGGAAGTCTTTTGTCAATACCGGTGTGGCATTCAGCATGATTTCAATACCGGAGTTCTGGATATCACCTGCATTGATTTTCCTTTGCTCGTAACCTGACAATGAGTTCATAGGTAGATTCAGCAACTGGCGGCGAGCATTGGATTTGTACCAAGCTACGTCAATTCCCAAACGGTTGTCCAGGAAACGGATTTCCATACCTGCTTCCCATGAAGAAATCAACTCGCTGCGCACATTGCTGTCATACAGCGTAGAACCCTTTGAGGCTCCGACACCGTTTGTATATGGAATACTACCAATAGAATATGTATTGTATAGCTGATAGGGTTCAAGATCGTTACCAACCTGTGCGAATGACACACGAGCTTTTGCGTAGCTGAACCATTTTGGTAGAGGGGCATCCAGCTTGTTCAACATATCACTTACTACCCATGAAGCACTGACAGACGGATAGAAATAAGAACGATTTTTCTTGATCAATGTAGAAGACCAATCGTTACGGAAGGTTCCTTCAAGGAAAGCCCAGCCGTCATAATTGATACTCAATGAGCCGTAAAGCGAATTGGTTTTACGATGGCTGTATGAAGGATTGATTGAACGATCAGAGTCCTTGCCATTCGTCAACCAGAATAAATTCGGCGCGATAAGTTCTTTGAGCGAACTTGAAAGTCCCGTGCTCTTACGTTCCATCAAGTTACCACCCAATGTAGCTACACCACCGAACTTACCGATTACGTTGTCTTTCTGTGCGGTAAGCAACAGACTGAAGTTGTTTTCATAGAACTTATGTTCGCCGAATGAGTAGCGGCCTGTTCTGGAAGAAGGACTTCCGGCATACAGTTTGGTCTCGCTTTCTGTAAAATACATATCGCTTCCGGCTTTCGCTTCTGCGCTCAACCAATCGGTGAATTGGTATTTCAGTGCAAAGTTCAGTAAGAAACGGTTGCGAAGGTCTTCGTTAGTGTTATAGTCTTTTGCCCAGTAAGGGTTCTGTCCACTACCTTTTTCCCACCAGTACATGTTTCCATTCTCAGGATTGATGGAGTTCTTGAACTGTCTGATGTCCAACGAAATGGGCATGGCGAACATGTTGTAGAAATAGTTGTTGACATTGGCACCCGATATAGGACGGTTCTTAGCATACGAACGGATGTACTGTATCTTGGCGTCAAGGCTCCAACGGTCATCGTTGCCAAAGTTGGTAAAGATGCGCGACGTCAAGTTGCTTCGGTTGTATTTCGCTCCCGGAATCTTGCTGCCGTCGTCCAAACGAGTACCTGAAACATATACTGATGTCTTGTTGAACTGTTGTGAGAAAGATACGTTCTCAACCAAGTTGATACCAGTATTGAAGAAATTCTTCACGTTGTCAAAGTACTGCATGTTTTGTTCCTTGCCAGCCCAATCGGTGTATTTTTGTCCGGCAATCTCCGGTCCCCAGTTACTTCCTGAAGTTGCGTTGTGAATACCCTCGCTACCCTGACCGAAAGTTGTTTGACGTTCGGGGCTGAGGAAGAGGTCTTCAATAGAGACGGTAGAAGAAACGGTAACACCGAGTCCTTTTGACTTTGTTCCCTTCTTGGTAGTGATAAGGATAACACCGTTACCTGCACGCGAACCATAGAGAGCTGCTGCTGACGCACCTTTCAATACAGAGAGTGAAGCAATATCCTCTGAGTTAATGTCCGCCAGACCGTTACCCATATCCGTTCCGGGATTCCAGAAGTCGTTGTTACCTGTTCCTGTGAAGTTGTCCAATGGCACACCATCGACAACAATCAGTGGCTGGTTAGTACCTGTCACAGAACTGCTACCACGCAACTGAATTTTTGATGAACCTGCAGGACCGTTGCTTGAGCGAATAATCTGCAAACCGGAAACCTGACCGGTCAATGCGTTTGCCAAGTTATTCTCACGTGCAGCCACCAACTGGTCGCCCTTCACTTCCTGAATGGCATAGCCCAATGCTTTCTTTTCGCGTTTGATACCGAGAGCTGTTACTACAACTTCATCAATAGCCTGGGCATCGTTTTCAAGAGTTACTGTTGCACCGTCTTTGGCTGCAACTTCCTGTGTACCGAAACCGATATAGGAAATAACCAATGTGGCGCCTGCCGGTACGTTGATCGTGTATTTACCGTTGACGTCGGTAATGGTTCCATTAGAAGTACCTTTCTGCATTACTGTAGCACCAATGACTGGTTCTCCGGTAGCATCCACGACAGTACCTGTAATTCTCTTAGTCTGCTGTGCCTGGATGTTCATCTCCGGTCCCGCAGCAAACGCTGTGGTACCTAATGAAAGCATAAGCAAAGCAGCCATTCCTGTCAAAGTTCCTCTTGAGAAGACTTTGTTTAACCAAGATTTGCTATTCATAAATAAGGTAATTAGTGCAGGGAGATGATTGTTTTGGCGTCGCTATTGTTCTCCCCTTTTACAAAATAGCGGCCGTGATTATTGCAATTTGATAAGATAATTTCTTCGGTTTGTAATTACGGGGGCAAATATATTAAAGTTTTTTGACTTTCGCAATACTTTTTAAGAGAAAAGTGCAAATAAGACGAAAAAATAGGGTGGAAAAAGGTATTTTGATATGATTCGGCTACAAAAACAATGATTTTCGGTGCATGATTTGTCATTGGTTGGTTTTTGTGTTTTAAACACCAATCAGTCGATAGAGCGCAGTGTGCGAATGGCGGAACGTGATAAATCACGCCCCTACGCTTTCCGGATTGTTTGTTTTCTGGAGATTTCGGAAAATGATAAATCATTCCCCTACGTGTAGAGAACTGATGAATCGATTTAGGTTCAATAAAAAGACAGGCATCTTGCGATGCCTGTCCATAAAGACTACTTTTTATATTAATCAAATCTTGTTTGGTTAATCTTAGAAGTTCTTGCCTGTATCCCACCACAGACGAGCGTCGATAACATCTTTCTGTCCGCGTGCAGAGAGAATCTCAAGAGCTTTCTGATAACCCTTAGAGTTAGCACCCTTCTCGTCTTCAGTGAATGGCAGACGGCGGATACCTATCTTGATAATGTCTTCTGTGCTGCCACCGAGATAATGTGCCTGTACATTACAGTTGTCAGATGGGATAGGGAAGAGGTGAGGATAGCCTGTGCGGCGATACTCTGACCATGCATTTAGACCCTCTGGGAAGCCTGCTATCCACTTCTGAGTGATGATTTGCTCGAGCTGCTCTTCTTTTGAGCCTGTTGCTTTGAACTTCACAGGAAGATGGTTGACTGCTTTGATGTTGTTTTTTGAAGCGTGTGGGTCAACATAGTCTATCTGTGTTGTTGTGCCCTGGAGGTATACCTCTACATTTGCACTTTCCATGTAAGCAGCTGTTGTCCACTTTGCTGACTGTTCCTTTACGGAAGCGAACGAAGCGCGAACGCCGTCTTCGTAGAACTGCTGAACGGTTCCTGCACCTACATTCCATCCGCGGAGCTTGCCCTCAGCCTGAAGGAAGTAAGCCTCAGCACGGTTCATTATAGGCATTGGAACATCGGTAGAGTAAGGACCACCCTCTGCAGGTGTATAAGGAATTGAGTAGCTCTTCCATGAAGAACCGTCGTCCTTGTGTCCGTTGCGGATACCTTTGATCTGTCCTATCATACCTGCGTTTTTTCCGTTCTCATCAACGATGTCAGGCTTTCCACCCCAACCTACAGGCATAACTGTTGCTCCGAGACGTGGGTCGTCGAAACCCTTGAGTATAGTCTCGTAGTTTGCAGAGATTGCACAGTCGTTGTAGTCGCGGGCAATAAGTGTCAAAGGGTTGCGGATATTGCCGTCTTTTACCATTACGTCAACATCCTTCAGGAGTCCGTACTTGTTAGCGCATGCAGCCTCGGCATTTTCCTTTGCAAGAGCAGGGGCAGCCATAGCGCAGCGCATGGCAAGGCGCAGACGGAGGGTGTTGCCGAACTGGAGCCATGTCTTCTGGCTCTGTCCGCACATCTTATCCCATGCCAGGCGTGTCTTGTTGTCTGCACCTTTGTTGTTATCAAGCCATGATGTGAGCTGGTCTGTAGCTTCCTTCAACTCCTTGAGGAACGATGTGTAGCACTCTTCCTCAGAGTTGTATGTCACGAATGTACCTCCCTGCATTGCCTCAAGGTAAGGAGAAGGTCCGTAAGTGTCGACCATCTTGTGAGCACCTGCAACTTTTAGGATCTTTGCGATTGCATAGAAGTCTTCATCAAGCTTATCGGCTTTGAGTATTGTTGTTGTAGGCTTGATTACATGCAGGAGCATATAGTTCATGTTCCAGTTGTTCCAACCATCCATCATGAAGTAGTTGTCGTTGTACACACCACCGTTGAAAGCAGAAGGAGGAGCACAGTATCCACTGAAGAGGTCAGCATTCAGGTTCTGCATAAGTTGATACTCCCAGTTACCGTTAGACTGGTTATATAATATTGATAGCTGGGCCTCGTTGAAGAGGTCGTTCAGTGCAACCTGACTGTCTTTGATTCCGTAAGGGTTAGTGTTGTAATCCTCAAAGTCTCCGGTACAAGCGGTTCCTGTCAATAGTGCTGCACCGAAAAGGAATGCGTTTAAATATTTATTTAATTTCATAATGGTATAATCTTAGAATGAAAGTTTCACATTGATACCAAGACTGCGTGTTGAAGGCAGTGCATAGTAAGAAGAGCTACCGAAAGCGTTTGCTGTTGACATGGCTACGTCTGGGTCAGATGGGCTGTCCTTATAGAAGAAGAACAGGTTGCGTGCCACTGCTGTGAGTGAGAGGTCGCGACCGTTGCCGAGGAGACTGCGCCATGTGTATCCGAGAGAAACCTCGCGCAGACGGAAGTTTGTCTGTGAGTAAGCATAGTAGTCGCCGCTACCACCGTTGATTGAGCCAAGCTGTGAGTAGAAGGTCTTAGCGTCCATCTTCTCTACCTTCTTTGTTACAGTGTTGAATACATCTACACCGCCGTTGTCACGAGCGTCTCCGGTGTTCTTTGAGCTACCTGTCTGGTCGAGTGAAGCCTGTGTCCAATCGAAGAATTTACCACCTACGCGACCGTCGATGAGGAAGTAGAAAGTGAAGTCTTTGTAGAAGAATGTGTTGCCCCAGCCGAGGTTTACCTTTGCATTCAGGTTACCTACGAGCTTCTTCTCAGCCTCATACTGAATCTTGCCTTTGTCGTCTACCATGATAAGACCTGTTGAAGGATCCTTCTTGAACATCTGGCTGTAGATATCGCCATATGCACCACCTTCGTACATACGCATCTCTGTTCCGTAGAGTCCGCTGAAGTTAACGTAAGGCAGACGGTTCTCCTTTGCTATATTTGCGCGGTTGTCGAGAGCCTTAATCTTATTTTCGTTGTAAGAGAAGTTGAAGTTGGTTCTCCATGTGAAGTTCTTGTTGAACTTCTGACGCCAGCTTGCAGAGAACTCTATACCGCTGTTCTGGATGTCACCGGCATTGAAGTAGTAGTTAGAGTAACCTGTAGCAGCAGATGCTTTCATCTCGAAGTACTGGTTCTTGTTGTTTGTCTTGTAGTATGTCACGTCGAAGTCGAGACGCTCGTCGAACATTGTTACATCCAAACCTACCTCTATAGAGTGCAACTTCTCAGGCTTCATTTCAACGAAAGGCTTCTTGGTGTTGAATGAGATAGAGCCATTTGAGAATGAATGCAGAGGGTTAGTGATGTATGCAGGCATGTCGTTACCCACGATAGAGTATGAGCCGCGAACCTTGAGGGCATTGAACACCTTAGGCAACTTCACCATATCGGATACGACTGCTGTCAGACCTACAGATGGATAGAAGTAAGAAACGTTGTTTGTGAATGCCAATGTTGATGACCAGTCGTTACGTCCTGTGATGTCGAGGAACAACATGTCGCGCCATCCTATCTGTGCTGTACCGAATACTGCGTTGAGGCGCTTGCGGGTAATTGACTGACCGCTGCCGTTCTTTGTTGAGTTTTCCAATGCAAAGTAGTTTGGTATGTAGCGGTCGCCACCTGCGTTCAGTGTGTACTGTTTTGCATAAGTGTCAGTGAAGCTTGTACCTGCTGATGCGCTTACAGAGAAGTCTCCGAACTGTTTGTTGAAGTTAAGCATCAAGTCACCGTATGTCTGGCGGTATTTGTTGAGAGCGTTCTCCCAGTCGCCATTTACATTTGTAAAAACCTGAGATGTAGATGCATGACGTTCCCAGATGAACTCATCTTGTGAGTAGTCGTAGTTCAGACGACCTTGAATATTCAGGAAGTCAGTGATCTTGTAGTTTACTATACCACTTGCGATGATACGGTTACGAGTGTCGTTGTTCTCCTCGCGGTTGAGAATCCAGTAAGGGTTCTGTGAGAAGTCGTTGTTAACGTCGCGGTACCACTGCTGTACGGCATACTGCTTGATGTTGTCATAACGCTCGTAATTATTCTTGTATTCTTTCCAGTCGCCGTTAGCAGGGAAAGTGTAGACGCCGACAAGCGGGTTGTTATACTGACCTCCGCGTGGACGGTTCTTTGTCTTCTGCACGATAGCGTTGGCAGACGCAGTGATTGTCAGCTTGTTGTTGAGCAACTTGTAAGTCTGCTTCAGCATCACGTTATGACGGCTGAAATTGTTTGTAGGCATGATGCCGTTGGCAGTGGTGTTGGCATAAGAAGCATAGTTCTGAATCTGATCTGTACCACCGCTGATTGCTATTGAGTTGATGTATGTAGCTCCGGTGCGGAAGAAATCCTTTGATGCGTTCACACCATTGCTGATCTTTTTACCCCAGTTCTGTATGTCGAGGGTGCCGCTTGAACTTACAGCAGCGCCGTATCTCGTCTGAATCTGAGGTACGTCGAGTGGCATTTCGAAGGTTGTAGTTGACGAAACGTCAGCGCGTACTCTGCCGGATGAACCCTTCTTTGTCGTGATTACGATAACACCGTTGGCAGCCATTGAGCCGTAAAGAGCAGATGCCGACGCACCCTTCAGTACGTTGATGTTTGCTATATCGTCAGGGTTGAGGTTTGAAAGAGCGTCACCACCGTCGCGGCCGCCATAGACTGACTGTACCTGCGACTTTGTTGGGTTGTTCATTGGCATACCGTCAATGACGATGAGCGGCTGGTTGTTACCCTGTGCCGACTTGTTACCACGGATTATAATCTTTGAAGAACCACCTGCACCTGAAGAGTTCGGGGTGATATTCACACCTGATGTCTTACCCTGTAGAGAGTTGATGAGGTTGGTTTCCTTGTTGCGTGTGAGCTCGTCGCCATTGACTCTCTGAGTAGCATAGGTCAATGACTTTGCCTTACGCTCAATACCCATTGCAGTTACAACAACTTCTTCGAGTGAGTGGTTGTCTTCTCTCAGAGTGACATTAGCACCGTTTGAGGCTGCTACCTCCTGTGTGGTGTAGCCGATGTAGGAGATGACGAGTATGGCATTTGCAGGTACATCAATTGTTTATCTGCCGTCCATGTCGGTTACAGTACCGTTGTTTGTTCCTTTCTGCATGACTGTAGCACCGATAACAGGATAGCCGGTTGCATCCACTACGGTACCTGTGATTTTCATAGTCTGCTGTGCCTGAATGTTCATTTCTGGTCCTGCGGCAAATGCTGTAGTACCTAATGAAAGCAGAAACAAAGCAGCCATTCCTGTCAAAGTTCCTCTTGAGAAAACTTTGTTTAAGCAAGATTTGCTATTCATAAATTTAGGTAATTATTGCAGGGAGATGGTTGTTTTGGCATCGCTATTGGTCTCCCTATTTCCCAAATTGGCGGCCGTAATTATTACAATGTATTTAAATACACTTTTATCAGCGGGCAAAGATATTAAAGTTTTTTTAATTCAACAAGCCTTTTCATGGGAAAAATGAAATAATAGATAAAAAACATTTGATTAATCGCATTTTTTATGCTTCAGATTGCTAAACGAACAGTTTTCATGATGATATTTCCTAATCGGTCAATAGATTCCTGACTGATTTGGCATAAAGCTAATGATGAATCCATTGTTGAAAAATATTTTGAATCATTTTCCTATATCGTTTTTTTCTTCTAACTTTGTAGTCAGTAATGTATTTATAAGGTTTTCTTGCCTTATATCGAAACCATTTGAATTTAAAGACATGATTTTAGAAGTATGCACCGGAAGTATTGAGAGCGTGCTGGCGGCGAGGGCTGGTGGTGCGCAGCGTGTGGAACTATGTTCGGCGCTTGCCGAGGGCGGTGTCACTCCGTCGGTGGGTCTGATGCGCGAGGCACGAAAGGTAGAAGGCATTAAGTTGAATGTACTGATTCGTCCACGCGGCGGCGACTTTCTCTACACTGAGGAGGAAGTGCTAATCATGGAGGCAGATGTCCTTGCGGCACGCGAGATTGGAGCTGACGGTGTTGTCATTGGTGCATTGACCAAGTACGGAGATGTCGACGTGGCTGTTTGCCAACGTCTTGTTACCGCCGCCGGCGATATGAGTGTGACCTTCCACAGAGCTTTTGATATGGTTCGCGATCCGCGTCAGGCACTCGAGGATGTCATCGCGTTAGGGTGCGACCGTATTCTCACTTCAGGGATGATGCCTACTGCCGAGGAAGGCGTCGACAACCTGCGAGCCCTTGTCAAGGCGGCAAAAGGAAGGATTGTCATCATGCCAGGCTCAGGTGTCTCGCCCGAGAATGTCGCTTATATTATAAATAGGGTGGTGACAACAGAAATTCATGCCTCTGCACGTTCACTTCGTCCGAGCCTGATGGAATACCAAAATACTGCGGTGACGATGGGAGCAAAAGATGCCGACGAGTATGC
>CAJPPF010000018.1 GCA_905372445.1 uncultured Prevotella sp.
CTTTTGGGTAAAGAATTATCTTTCCATTCGTAATAAGCAAGAATTGAATTTTGTAGCTAAAGGTCCTTCTTCGGAACTTGTTACAGAGGTTTCGGAAGGAGTATTCTTGTATAAATTAGGCATCTTGTATGGTTCTAATGCTTCTGGAAAATCAAACATGCTGATAGCACTGAATGAGGTTTTCCGTTTGTTGGTACTACAAAAATCCGATGCAACCCAAAGAATAAATGGTAGCATACCTTTTGTTCTGACAAAGGATGAGCCAACTCAGATGCATGTGTCATTCTATGCGAATAGCATACGATATGACTATGATGTGGAGTTCAATGATAAATATATTCTGAAAGAGAATCTGTATTATTATCCCAACAAGGCAAAGGCGTTGTTTTATGAGCGTATATTTGTCAGTGACAACCTGCAGGCAGAAATCAAATTCGGCTCCAGTCTTAGACTGCTCGTTAAGACCCAGGAAAGTATTCGCGAGAACACATTGAACAATCATAGCGTGCTGTCTGTTTGCATGAAGACAGCTCTGAAAGAGGATATTGCCCCATTCAACACGCTTCATAGTTGGATTATGGACAATTATCACGATGTGGATGGTGATGGCGAAAAGGGACTTGTAGAAATACTAAAGGTTGCTTATAGTAACCCGAAAAAGTGTAAGTTCTATAACACCATGCTTCAAAAGGCAGATTTGAACATTTTAGAATATAGACCTATCATAGAAGACCGTTTTCTGCCTAACGAATTTCGTGAACGCATCCAAAAGGAGAATATACCAGAGGAAATGAAGGAGGTTTTGCTAAAACCAACTTCCGACTCTGTCACATTTGTCAATCACTCTGTTGATGGAGACTTTGACATCCCTCTAAGATTGCAGTCAAAAGGTACTCAGAAATATATACGAATTTTGGAGGCTTTGTATAATATGATAACAAGTGACCATGTGTATTATCTTGATGAATTAGGTGAGGATTTACACTATGATCTGTTATACTATTATCTCAATGTTTTTATCTTCAACTCCGAGAAATCGCAGTTGATTATAACAAGCCAGGAAACGACACTTCTCTCTCAGGATCTAATCAACGAGAACAGAGGAGTTGTATGGTTCGTAGAGAAGAACAAAGAGACAGCCTCTTCCGAGTATTCCCGTGGTGACTCACTCGGGCTGCATAAGAACCTGTCTCTCTATAACTCTTATCGCATTGGTCGCTTGGGAGCAAAACCCGAATTAGGCAGTATATTTATAAATCTGGAAGATTGATATGGGAAAACTACGACAAACAGCACTTATCTTAGGCGAAGGTCCTACGGAATTCTTCTATTTCAAGTCTCTGTGTGATGTATTCAAACGTTTGACCATCAAACCAGACTATCCTAAGCATACAAGTATAAAGGAACTTGATTTGAAAATTTCAGAGGGTGTGGCAATGGGTTACAGTCACATCTTCTGTATTATCGATATGGATACGAAAGATGTAGAACCAGAACATTCCCAATATCAAAAACTAAAGGCAAAATACGACAAGCCTATCAACAAACCCAAGAAAGGCATATACTGCGAGGTAGAGTTTTTTGAGACCCACCGCTGTACAGAGCTGTTCTTCCTCTACTATTTCCGTTATACATCTCGTCCATACGAGAATCAAGAATCATTGCTTAAAGATTTGAATAAATGTATTGAATACCGGAAATCCAGAGATTTCTTTATCAATACCAAAGGGTTGCATGCTTATTTTGAGCGGAAAGGAGGCAGTCTGATCTCTGCTATCTCCAATGCCAATCGCTCTATGGAAGAAAAGCAATTGTGCTACAGAGATTATACTTATTCAGAACTTGGACGCCTGATGAAGGGGTTGAAAGAATATATTTATGGAAATCTAAGTCTTAATAAAAACTAAACAATTAATTAACGTGAATTCAACGAATTGTTAAGTAATTTGTAAAGTTGGCGATTAGCGATTTGCTGTAACTTTATAGTGTTATAAATAACGTGAGTTCTGCAAATATACATGATTCTTTTTATTAAGCCAAACTTTTCCGCACTTTTTTCATTTGAATTGATTTTTTGTAAAAATAAAATTGTTTTTCTTTCATAATCAAATAAAAGAATGTAACTTAGTAGTCAAAAACTAAAACCGTATATGAAGAGAATACTTGGACTTGATCTTGGCACAACAAGTATCGGTTGGGCTATAGTCAACGAAGCAGAAAACGAAAATGAGACATCATCAATCATAAAGCTTGGAGTGAGAGTAAAGCCTCTCACCGTAGATGAGCAAAATACGTTTGAGACAGGAAAGAGTATCACAACAAATTCAGATCGTACTCTCAAACGTTCTATGCGTCGTAATCTGCAACGTCGCAAACTACGTCGCAAGAATCTTATAGAATGTCTTAAGGAAAACGATATCATTGAAAATGATACGATACTATGCGAAGAAGGTAATAAAACTACTTTCCAGACATATCGCGACCGTGCAGATGCCGCAGTCAACGAGATCTCTCTCGAAGCCTTTGCAAGGGTATTGCTCATGATAAATAAAAAGCGAGGCTACAAGAGTAGCCGGAAAGCAAAGTCAGCAGAAGAAGGACAGCTCATTGACGGTATGGCTGTGGCAACGGAACTGTACGAGCGCAATCTCACGCCAGGAATGTTTGTAACAGAACTGCTTAAAAAGGGCAAACGCTATGTGCCAGACTTCTACCGCTCCGACCTCGTGGCAGAAATGGAGCGTATCTGGCAATTCCAAAAACAATTCCATGCAGACATACTGACCGACGACGTCCGCAAACAGTTGAAGAATAAGAAAAAGCAACAAACAGAAAATATTTTCCTCAAGAACTTCGGTATTTCCTCTGCAGATAACAAAGAAAAGGACAAGCGCCGTCAGGCTTTCCAATGGCGAGCCGACGCTGTAAGAAAAGAACTTACGCGAGAAGAACTGGCTTATGTCATTGCCGATGTAAACGGAGCCATAAGCAATTCAAGTGGATATCTCGGCGCTATCAGCGACCGAAGCAAGGAACTGATATTCAATCATCAGACAGTAGGTCAATACCTCATGGAAAGGCTCAACGCCGACCCACATTTCTCTCTTAAAAACCAAACATTCTATCGGCAGGATTATCTTGATGAGTTTGAAACAATATGGGAGACGCAGGCAAAATATCATAAGCAGTTGACGCCTGAACTGAAAAAGGAGATTCGAGATATAATAATCTTCTATCAGCGCCCGCTTAAAAGCAATAAAGGCAGTATTGACGTATGCTACTTTGAAAACCACCAGAAAACAATAACCGAGCATGGCAAGACACGCACAAAGAGAGTTGGCTTGAAAGTATTGCCTAAGTCTTCGCCATTATTTCAGGAGTTCAGAATATGGCAGATACTCCACAATATAGTCGTTTCAGAAACATCATCAGGCAACAAGCGCCCGCTATATCAGGAAGAGAAAGAACTGCTGTTTGCAGAACTCAACATAAAGGAGAAACTCACGAAGAACGAAGTCCTGAAACTTCTTTTCTCTAAGCCTCGCTCCTACGATCTCAACTACGAGGAAGTAGAGGGCAACCATACCTTGGCTGCTATCTATTCCGCTTGCCAAGAAATCATATCAATGTCGGGACATGGAGAATACAATTTCCAGAAATTGCCTGCCAATGATATAAATAAGGTGGTGTATGGCGTATTCTCCGGTCTGGGCTTCAAGACCGATTTCCTAACATTCGATTCTTCTCTTGAGAAGCACGATTTAGAGAAACAGCCAATGTACCGTCTTTGGCATTTGCTCTATTCTTATGAAGGTGACAACTCCAACACCGGCAACAGGAGTCTTATTGAAAAGATACGCTCGATTACCGGCTTAGATCCGGAATATGCTAATATTTTGGCTAATGTCTCTTTACAACAGAAGTATGGTTCTCTCTCAGCAAAGGCAGTCAGAAAGATTCTACCTTACATGAAAGAAGGATTTAATTACAGCGATGCATGTGAAAAAGCAGGCTACCGCCACTCCGACTCATTGACACGCGAAGAATTGGAGCATAAGGAATATAAGAATCACCTTGATCTCCTTCCGCGCAATTCTCTTCGCAACCCTGTAGTTGAGAAGATACTAAACCAGATGATCAATGTTGTCAACGAAATCGTCAAAGTCTATGGCAGACCCGACGAGATACGCATAGAACTGGCACGTGAGCTGAAGAAGAGTGCAAAAGAACGTGAACAGATGTCAAAGGATATACGCGAAGGCACTAAACGTAATGAGGAACTACGTAAAGAGATAGAGACAAAGTTCGGTATAAAGAATGTCACACGCAACGACATTCTTCGCTACCGTCTCTATCTTGAATTGGCACCAAATGGATTTAAGACGCTCTACAGCAAGACACGCATTCCCGAAGAGAAGGTATTCAGTAAGGAGTTCGACATTGAACATATCATTCCTCAGGCACGGCTCTTCGACGATTCTTTCTCGAATAAAACTCTTGAAGCACGCCAGATAAATATCGACAAGAGCAACAAGACTGCCATTGATTTCATACGCGAGCGTTATGGCGAAGACTACACAGAAGAATACAAGCAGAGTGTTGAAGATTTGTTAAAAAGCGGAGCTATAAGCAGAGCAAAACGTAACAAACTGCTGATGACAGAAGCCGACATACCTTCCGACTTCATCGATCGCGACCTCCGCAATTCGCAATACATAGCAAAGAAAGCGCGCGCGATTCTTCTAAACATATGCATGTTTGTTAATCCTACCATTGGTTCCATAACAGATCGTCTGCGTGAAGACTGGCAACTTATCAATGTCATGCAGGAACTTAACTGGGATAAATATGATCGCCTCGGACTTACAGAGACCATAACCGACCACAACGGTAAGCCTCTGCGTCGCATCAAAGACTGGACAAAGCGCAACGACCATCGTCATCACGCTATGGATGCCTTGGCAATAGCATTCACACGTCCTGAATTTGTGCAGTATCTAAATAACCTCAATGCCCGCAGCGACAAGGCAGGTGTAATATACGCCATTGAAAAGAAATATCTCGAACGCGACAAGAACGGTAAGCTGCGCTTTATCGCTCCTATACCACTCGCCGAGTTCCGTGCAGAAGCCAAGCGGAAACTTGAAGAAATTCTTATCTCCATAAAGGCAAAGAATAAGGTGACAACACAGAATGTCAATGTCATCCGAACCAGAGAAGGGAAAATAAAACGCACCCAACAAACACCGCGTGGACAACTACATAATGAGAGTATCTACGGTCACATACAACGCTACACCACGCGCGAGGTAAAGGTAAACGGTTCATTCGACGAGCAGATGATTTCACTCGTTTCAAAGAAAGCATATCGCGAGGCTCTGCTTTCAAGGCTTCACGAGTTTGACAACGATCCCCAAAAAGCATTCACAGGAAAGAACAGTCTGGACAAAACACCCATTTGGCTTGATCGAAACCATACATGGGCAGTACCACTAAAAGTAAAGATAACAGAGATGCAGGACGAATATCCTATACGCAAAGATATCGCCCCTGATCTGAAAATTGATAAGGTTATCGATACAGGAGTACGTTCTATTCTGCAACGGCGTCTTGATGAGTACAGCGGCGATGCGCGCAAGGCATTCTCAAACCTTGACGAGAATCCAATATGGCTCAACAAAGAGGCTGGTATAACAATAAAGCGTGTTAGAATAAAAGGTATTGCAAACGAAACAGCATTGCGATCAAAAAAGAATCATAAAGGAGAGTTTATATGCACTGCTGATGGTAAGAAGCAGGCAGTCGATTTCGTCAATACAGGCAATAACCACCACATTGCCGTATTCCGCGACGAAACTGGTAAACTGCAGGAGTGCATAGTTCCATTCCTTAAAGTCACGGAACGCAAGGCTCAGGACTTGCCTGCGATCGACAAAGACTATCGCAAAGCCGACGGTTGGACCTTTGAGTTCACTATGAAACAAAACGAATTATTCGTTTTCCCTAATGAAGAGACAGGCTTTGACCCGTCAGAAATCGACTTACTGAATCCTGACAACTACGCACTGATAAGTCCGAACCTCTACCGCGTCCAGAAGTTGGCAGCACATGATTATTATTTCCGTCATCATCTTGAGACAACTGTTGAAGACAAGGAAACACTAAAGAACATTTCTTTCAAGCGCATTATGTCACTCGCAAAGCTTGAAAACATTGTGAAAGTCCGTGTCAACCACATAGGACAAATAGTAGAAATAGGAGAATACTGACATGATAAAGAAAACTCTCTGTTTCACAAATCCTGCCTACCTGAGCCTTAAGGATAATCAACTCTTGTTGCGTCTGCCGGAAGTTGAGAAAGAGGATTCTCTGCCCGAAGGTTTCAAAAAGACAGCCGAGAGAACTATACCTATCGAAGACATAGGTGTAGTTATGCTCGACAACAGATGGATAACAATAACATCAGGACTTCTTGATGCACTGCTCGATAACAACTGCGCAGTAATCACATGTAACAGCAAAAGTCTTCCTGTCGGATTGTTACTTCCTTTACAAGGCAATACCGTGCAAAATGAGCGTTTTAGAAAACAAATCAATGCTTCGCTGCCTCTTAAAAAGCAACTCTGGCAACAGACCATGCGACAGAAGATTCTAAACCAGGAGTCTGTGCTTCGGCGCAACACAACGAAAGAGACACGCTGCATGCGAGTATGGGCAAACAATATCAAGAGCGGCGACTCAGAGAATATGGAATCGAGAGCAGCAGTATATTACTGGCAGAATCTCTTTGCCGAAGACATCAACCATTTTGTACGCGACAGAGAGGGAGTCCCTCCAAACAATCTGCTAAACTATGGTTATGCGATATTACGTGCTGTAGTAGCAAGAGCATTAGTATCCAGCGGTATGTTACCCACCTTGGGAATACATCATCACAACAAGTATAATGCTTACTGTCTGGCAGACGACATAATGGAACCATATCGTCCGTATGTTGATGAACTGGTAATAAAAATCATGAACCGACACGACGATTACTCCGAACTGACAAAGGAAATAAAGATGGAACTACTCGGCATTCCAACAATTGATACTGTAATAGAAGGAGTACGTAGCCCTCTAATGATTGCTGTATCACAAACTACAGCATCATTATATAAATGCTTCAACGGTGAGTTAAGGAAAATATCTTATCCAGAAATGACCTGATAATTATGGAGTACGACTGTTCACGATTTAGCGAATTTAGAGTTATGTGGTTACTTGTATTCTTTGATTTACCTACAGAAACAAAAAAAGAAAGGAAGACAGCTGCTATATTTCGCAAAAATCTGATACGTGATGGCTTTACAATGTTTCAGTTCTCCATATATATCCGTCATTGTGCAAGTAAAGAAAACTTAGCCGTACATATTAAAAGAGTCAAGTCTTTCCTGCCAGATTATGGGAAGGTAGGACTACTCGGTATTACAGACAAACAATTCAGCGATATAGTTCTTTTTCACGGACACAAAACAATAGAACCGAATGCACCAGGGCAACAACTGGAATTATTCTAATAACAAAATAGAAATATGGAATCCAAGCAGCATGCAAGGACTCCATATTTCTTTAAGTCATTTTTTCTTTTTCAACATCCTTTGCAAGTCACTGACCTTCAGCTTATTACTAATATCAAGTTGTCTATGACTATGCAAAGATACTAAATTTAAAGCAATTCACAACCAGATGACCGTCGTCTCACGCTGGTTCGTGTTGTCTATGACTATGCAAAGATACTAAATTTAAAGCAATTCACAACCGTGCAACAGTTGAAGCAAAACGGTGTAAAGTTGTCTATGACTATGCAAAGATACTAAATTTAAAGCAATTCACAACATTTGGTACTTCTTTTACTCAACCATATCTGTTGTCTATGACTATGCAAAGATACTAAATTTAAAGCAATTCACAACGAATCCTGATGGTGCATTTGGTATTATGTGTTGTCTATGACTATGCAAAGATACTAAATTTAAAGCAATTCACAACAATCCTTATCTTATGATGCAGCATGGTGGTGTTGTCTATGACTATGCAAAGATACTAAATTTAAAGCAATTCACAACTGAACCCGTTTTTAATGATGTTCTTAAACAGTTGTCTATGACTATGCAAAGATACTAAATTTAAAGCAATTCACAACAGGTCAATCCTTCTGATGTTGACAGTATTTGTTGTCTATGACTATGCAAAGATACTAAATTTAAAGCAATTCACAACATTCCTCGTAAATAGAGTTTTGATTACTTGGTTGTCTATGACTATGCAAAGATACTAAATTTAAAGCAATTCACAACCGCACTTTACAAGTTTTTGTACGACTTTTGTTGTCTATGACTATGCAAAGATACTAAATTTAAAGCAATTCACAACCTCAAGCTGTCTTGAATTATTCTCTTAGTTGTTGTCTATGACTATGCAAAGATACTAAATTTAAAGCAATTCACAACGTTCAAGGTCTTGATCAAAATTTGTTACAGTTGTCTATGACTATGCAAAGATACTAAATTTAAAGCAATTCACAACTGATTACACTGCGCAAATGTCTGAATATCTGTTGTCTATGACTATGCAAAGATACTAAATTTAAAGCAATTCACAACGTTGATCCTTTTAAGAATGTTATTTTTTCTGTTGTCTATGACTATGCAAAGATACTAAATTTAAAGCAATTCACAACTTTTCTGGATCTTCTACTCTTTCTGTAAAAGTTGTCTATGACTATGCAAAGATACTAAATTTAAAGCAATTCACAACAATCCTTATCTTATGATGCAGCATGGTGGGTTGTCTATGACTATGCAAAGATACTAAATTTAAAGCAATTCACAACTCCTGCAATTTACATGCGCTTTGGACGTATGTTGTCTATGTTGATGCAAAGTTACTACAAAAAAGTGAAATGCGGAAAGATATAGTGATAGAATTGAGTTACAAGGGTTTTGGTTGAAGTGGCGATAATCCGTGAAGCCATTACAATCCCTGCCGAAGCCAAATCCTGACGCCGCTACGTTACTTGTTCGTAACCATGCCCGAAAATGCGACAAACGGGTACGAATAGCGAAACAAGGCTCTAAGGAATAGTGAGTTATCCATAACTCATGCGAAAAATCAGGTTACGGAAAAAGATTGCGCCGTTCCTCCCCGTTTTGCGTACCAACACCGGACTCTTCACCAACTAATTTTGAAACCCAAAAATTAAGGACAATGAAGAGTACATTTTCAGTAATCTACTACCTCAAGCGTCAGGTAGTGAAAAAGGACGGGACAGTTCCCGTCATGGGACGCATCACGGTGGACGGCAGCCAGACACAGTTCAGCTGCAAACTGACTGTCGATCCGAAACTGTGGGACACCAAAGGTGGACGTGTCACGGGCAGAAGCACGGCGGCACTCGAAACGAACCGTATGCTTGACAAGATGCGGGTACGCATCAACAGGCATTATCAGGAAATCATGGAGCGTGACAACTTCGTCACGGCGGAGAAGGTGAAGAACGCCTTTCTCGGACTGGAACACCGCTACCACACGCTGATGCAGGTGTTCCGCCAGCACAACGAGGACTACGAGAAGCAGGTGGAGGCAGGCATGAAAGCCAAAGGCACGCTGCTGAAGTACCGCACCGTTTACAAGCACATGCAAGAGTTCCTCGACATCCGCTACCATGTGAAGGACATCGCCCTAAAAGAGCTTACCCCGGCTTTCATCTCCGACTTCGAGATGTTCCTGCGCACGGACAAGCACTGCTGCACCAATACCGTGTGGCTGTACGTCTGCCCGTTACGGACGATGGTATTCATCGCCATCAACAACGAGTGGCTGACGCGCGACCCGTTCCGCGAGTATGAAATCAAGAAGGAGGAAACAACACGCAGTTTCCTGACCAAAGATGAGATCCGCCTGCTGATGGAGGGGAAACTGAAAAACGCCAAACAGGAATTGTACCGCGACCTCTACCTGTTCTGCGCCTTCACGGGGCTGTCGTTCGCGGATATGCGCAACCTTACGGAAGAGAATATCCGCACCTACTTCGACGAACACGAGTGGATAAACATCAACCGCCAGAAAACGGGCGTGGTGTCCAACATCCGCCTGCTCGACATCGCCAACCGCATAATCGGCAAATACCGGGGACTGTGCGGGGACGGCAGGATATTTCCCGTTCCGCATTATAACACGTGCCTTGCCGGTATCCGTGCCGTCGCCAAGCGTTGCGGCATCACCAAGCATATCACGTGGCATCAGAGCCGCCACACGGCAGCCACGACGATATTCCTCTCCAACGGTGTTCCCATCGAAACGGTCAGCTCCATGCTCGGACACAAGAGCATAAAGACGACGCAGATTTACGCAAAGATAACCAAAGAGAAGCTCAATCAGGACATGGAGAACCTTGCCGCAAGATTGAACGGCGTCGAGGAATTTGCAGGTTGCACCATCTAAAAAGAAAAGCCATGAAACGTGACACAATCATCATCGAGGACAAGGCAGTCAGCGTAACCGGTAACGACGTGTGGATGACCGCCACCGAAATAGCCGGATTGTTCCATACGACCGTCCCGGCAGTGAACGCCGCCATCAGAGCCGTCCGCAAGTCGGACGTGCTGAACGACTACGAGGTGTGCCGCTACATGCAGCTTGAAAACGGGCTGCACGCGGACGTGTACGCCCTTGAAATCATCATCCCGGTCGCTTTCAGGGTGAATACCTACAACACCCACCTGTTCCGCACATGGCTGGTGGGAAAGGCACTCTCACAAGAGAAACGGCAGACATACGTGATGTTCATACAGAACGGAAAAGCCGGGTATTGCTGATTGCACATACCCCATAAGACAAGTAAACGGGTAGCACCACAAAAGGTGTCACCCGTTTACTTTTTCATGAAACCGCCTCACTCCAGCGGCTTGCGGTAGTTCGCTTCCAGTACCCCGCGCAGCCCCGTTTCCGGGTAAAGCACCTTCCCTCCCAAAAGTATGAAGGGCAACACGCGGTTGTTGCGGTATTCCTGCAAGGTGCGCCGGCTCACACGGAGCAGTTCCGACACCTCGCCGTCCGTCAGGTAACGTTCCCCGTCCAGCGGAGGACGGTAGCTTTCCAGAAATGCGGACAGCCATTTCGAGCCTTTGCGCATATCCTGCACCACAGAGGCTATCGGCTCGTCTTCCATCGTAAAAACATCGTTGTTCTCGTTCATCATAACTTCGGATTCAGTGGGTGAATAAATCAAATCATCTGCCGTGCGGATAGAGCGTGCCGACAAGCGGTATCAGCCGCTTCACCTCCTCTGGCTTGTAATAGAACCTGCGGTTTATCTGCGAGTAGCCGATAAGCCGCCTGTCACGCAGCGTCTGCAACGTGCGCGGGCTTATTCTCAACTGCCCGCAGACCTCCTCGCCCGTGAGCCATCTTTCCATGCGCCCCGTGTCGCTTTTGCGCCTCAGGGCGGCGACCTTCTCCGAGAGTGCGCCGAATGCCGCCACCATCATCTCGAAAGTCTTTTTCTCGATAGATACTATTTCCATATTCATGTCATTTAGAGTTTGCCGCAAAGGTAACGAAACGGCATACAAGACGTATCGTTTTCCGCTGAAAGGCTGCCTGTTGCGCCGTTTGACCGGGTTACGGAGCCATCTTCCGCAAAAATCTTACGTGAGTCACGTAGTGAGTTGTTAAAGCCCCTTTTGTTTATTGCCGAATTTTGTCGCAGAAACAAAAAGAAAGGACTGAACATGAAAGTGATAACAATGGAAAGTTCCGCCTACAAGGAGATGATGGCGCAGATTGCGAACATCGCAGGGTACATCCGCGAGGCAAGGGACGAGAAGAAACGGAAGCGGGAAACCGAAGACAAGCTGCTTGACACGGCACAGGCGGCGAAGATGCTCAACGTGAGCAAGCGCACCATGCAGCGTATGCGCACCGACCACCGTATCGAGTATGTGGTGGTACGCGGAAGCTGCCGCTACCGCCTTTCCGAGATACTGCGGCTATTGGAGGACAACACAGTAAGGAACGAGGAAGGGACAATAGACACCCTGTTCCACAACCACACGCTGCGCACGGGCGGCAAACCAAAAGGAAGGAGGACATAGGTCATGGAACTGCTCACACGAAACAACTTCGAGGGCTGGATGCAGAAGCTGATGGAACGGCTCGACCGTCAGGACGAACTGCTGCTGGCGATGAAGGCTGAGGGGAAACAGCCCACTATCACGGAAAGCATCCGCCTTTTCGACAATCAGGATTTGTGCATGTTGCTCCAGATAAGCAAACGCACCCTCCAACGCTACCGCAGCGTAGGCGCATTGCCCTACAAGACGCTGGGCAAGAAGACCTATTACAGCGAGGAGGACGTGCTGACATTCCTTTCCAACCATATCAAGGACTTCAAAAAGGAAGATATAGCCTTCTACAAGGCTCGTATCCATAATTTCTTTCATAAATAACCCATTAAAACATTTTTCAGATGGCAAAGAAAAAAGACGAAAAGGACGTGCTGGTAGTCCGTGACGAGAAGACAGGCGAGATCAGCGTGGTAGCCGGGCTGAACGCGGACGGCACACCCAAGCGCACCCCCGCAAAAGCGGAGAACGCGCAGAGTTTCCTGCAATTCGACCGACATGGCGACGTGCTGGACAACTTCTTCAAGAACTTCTTCCGGCAGTGCAAGGAACCCAGCCGCTTCGGTTTCTACCGCATTGCGGCAGACCAAGCTGAAAATCTCTTAGAGGTGATGAAGCAACTGCTGAAAGACCCCGAAGCGAACAAGGAGCTGCTCGCCCCTCACAAGGTGGACACCTCCGACTATGAGAAGAAGGTGCAGGAAGAGATGGCAGCACAACAGACAGAGAAACAAGAACCTCAAAAACAGGAGAACATGGAACAACGGAAAGAACAGCAACAGGACAAATCCGAACAGATGCAGGGCAAACGTGGCTACCAGCCCATCGACGAGAGTAAAATCAACTGGCAGGAGCTGGAGGACAGATGGGGCGTAAAGCGGGACAACCTTGAAAAGTCCGGCGACCTTACGAAGATGCTCAACTATGGCAAGTCCGACTTGGTAAAGGTCAAACCGACCTTCGGCGGCGAATCATTCGAGCTGGACGCCCGCCTCTCCTTCAAGAAGGACGGTGAGGGAAACATCAGCCTCGTGCCGCACTTCATCCGCAAGGAGCAGAAGCTGGATGAGTACAAGGAACACAAATTCTCCGACAATGACCGGAAGAACCTCCGCGAAACGGGCAATCTCGGTAGGGTCGTGGACATTGTGGACAGGGAAACGGGCGAGATCATCCCCTCCTACATCAGCATCGACCGCAAGACGAATGAAATCACGGACATTCCGGCAAGCAGGGTGCGCATCCCGGAGCGCATCGGCAAGACGGAAATCACCACGCAGGAGCGGGACATGCTCCGCGCCGGACTGCCCGTACGCGACAAGCTCATCGAGCGCAACGACGGCAGAAAGTTCGTCACCACCCTGCAAGTGAACGTGGAGCAGCGCGGCGTGGAGTTCGTGCCGGGAACCGGCAAGTCGCCCCGTACCGCACAGACACAGGAAACCAAAGGCGACACATCGAAAAGTCAGGCGCAGGGCGGGGAAAATGCCGCACAGACCAAGAAGGAGCAACGCCGCAACACGTGGACGAACGAGGACGGCAGCATCCGCCCCATCAGCAAATGGAGCGGCGTGAGCTTCACCGACCAGCAGAAAGCCGACTATGTGGCGGGTAAAGCCGTGAAGCTGGAGAACGTGACCGACAAGCAGGGCTTCCATGCCACGATGTATATCAAGTTCAACCCGGAGAAGGGACGCCCGTACCGCTACGACACGAACCCTGACAATGCACAGCAGGTTGCTCCGTCCAACGAGAGCCGCACGCAGGTGGCGGTGAACAACGATGGCAAGACCAACGAGGCTACAAAGAATCTGAGAGAGCCGTTGCAGAAAGGTCAGACCAACCCGAAGGACGCCCGCCAGCAACAGCAGCAGGAGAAGCCGCAGAAGAAAACGGGCAAGGGCATGAAAATGTAATCCCGTGTCCGCCACTGAATCCAAAATAAAATCCAAAGTATCAACAAAAAAGAAGAAGACATGAAGACAATCATTGCAGAAAAGCCCTCCGTGGCACGTGAAATCGCCCGCATCGTGGGCGCGACAAAGAGAGAGGAAGGATATTTCGAGGGAGGCGGTTATGCCGTGACATGGGCATTCGGACACCTCGTTCAGCTTGCCATGCCCGACGGCTACGGCGTGCGCGGATTTGTCCGTGACAACCTCCCGATTATTCCCGACACATTCACGCTCGTCCCCCGTCAGGTCAGGACGGAGAAAGGTTACAAGCCCGACAGCGGCGTGGTGTCGCAGATAAAAGTCATCAAAAGACTGTTCGACACAAGCGAACATATCATCGTGGCGACCGATGCCGGACGCGAGGGAGAGCTTATCTTCCGCTACCTCTACCACTATACGGGTTGCACCACTCCTTTCGTGCGCCTGTGGATCAGCTCTCTCACCGACAAAGCTATCCGCGAGGGACTGCGGAAACTCGAAGACGGCAGCAAATACGACAACCTCTACCTCGCCGCCAAAGCGCGGAGCGAATCCGACTGGCTCGTGGGCATCAACGGCACACAGGCGTTATCCATCGCCGCCGGACACGGCACGTATTCCGTGGGGCGGGTGCAGACACCAACGTTGGCTATGGTATGTGAACGCTACTGGGAGAACCGCCGCTTTACGTCCGAAGCATTCTGGCAGCTCCATATCGCAACGGACGGTTGCGACGGCGAAGTCGTGAAATTCTCATCCTCCGAGAAATGGAAAGAGAAAGAACCGGCGATGGAACTATATAATAAGGTAAAGGCGGCAGGTTGCGCCACTGTCACGAAAGCCGAGCGCAAGGAGAAGACGGAGGAAACTCCCTTGCTCTACGACCTGACCACGCTCCAGAAAGAAGCCAACGCCAAGCACGGCTTCACGGCGGAACAGACGCTTGAAATCGCGCAGAAACTCTACGAAAAGAAGTTGATAACCTATCCGAGAACGGGAAGCCGCTACATCCCCGAAGACGTGTTTGCCGAAATTCCCAAACTGCTCGCTTTCATCGGCACACAGCCCGAATGGAAAGACAAGGTGCGGGCAAAAGCCGCCCCGACACGCCGCAGCGTGGACGACGGCAAGGTGACAGACCACCATGCCCTGCTCGTCACGGGTGAGAAACCGCTCTTCCTCTCCAAAGAGGACAATACCATCTATCAGATGATTGCCGGGCGCATGGTCGAGGCATTCTCTGAGAAATGCGTCAAGGATGTGACCACTGTCACGGCGGAATGTGCCGGAGTGGAGTTTACCGTAAAAGGCAGCGTCGTGAAGCAAACCGGATGGCGTGCCGTCTATGGCGAGGAAAAAGAGGAAATTACCATCCCCGGCTGGCAGGAAGGCGACACGCTGACACCGAAAGGCTCGTCCATTACCGAAGGAAAGACCAAACCCAAGCCGCTGCATACCGAAGCCACCCTGCTCTCGGCAATGGAAACGGCGGGCAAGGAAATTGAGGACGACGCACTGCGGCAGGCGATGAAGGACTGTGGCATCGGTACTCCCGCCACACGCGCCTCCATCATCGAAACGCTTTTCAAGCGCGGTTACATGGAACGCTGCAAGAAGTCGCTTGTTCCCACCGAAAAAGGACTTGCCCTCAATTCCGTCGTCAAGACGATGCGCATCGCCGATGTTGCCATGACGGGCGAATGGGAAAAGGAGCTGGCGCGTATCGAGCGCGGGGAACTGTCCGACGACACCTTCCGCAAGGAGATAGAGGCGTACACACGTGAGATAACCTCCGAACTGATCTCGTGCGACAAGCTCTTCGGCAGCCGTGACTCCGGCTGCGCGTGTCCCAAGTGTGGCACGGGCAGGATGCGGTTCTACGGCAAGGTGGTACGCTGCGACAACACGGAGTGCGGACTGCCCGTGTTCCGGCTGAAAGCGGGACGCACCCTGTCCGACGATGAAATCAAAGACCTGCTCACCGAAGGGCATACCAAGCTGCTCAAAGGGTTCAAGAGCAAACAGGGCAAGAGTTTCGATGCTGTTGTCGCCTTTGACGGGGAATATAACACGACTTTTGTGTTCCCGGAGGCTAAAAAGGACAAGAAATTTTCAGGACGGAAGAAATAGTATTAACTTTGCCACTTGTTCAGAGTAATGAATTGTTCTTCGATACCGGATTACACTCATACTTTGGATTTAGTGGTGGCACTCGGAGGGATACCGAGTGCCTTTTTCTTCCTTTTTCCAACCGATTATCCCGTTAATTATCAATCCGCTAAATCCAAAGTAATGAACAACAAGAAGAAAAACGAGGGTCAGACCGACTTTTCCTATTACGGTCTGTACCTGCTGGACTATCTCCGCACGAACAAGTTTGAACAGGCTGACGACACCGCTTTCATACGGGAACGGGCCGACCGTGCCGCCGAAACGTATGAGAGGGCACGGCTTGAAGGCTATCCCGCCGATGGTGCGCAGGAACTGGCGATGGACACGCTGCTGCGCGGGCTGCATTATTCCCGTTACGCCATCCTCCGCGAAGTCGTGGAAAACGAGTTTGCCGATGAAGTGCCGGAAGAGAAGCGTGAAGCCTTTGTCCTGAAACTGCTGCCGCTTGTCGGCAACGTGTTCTCCGTCTATGACCTCTCGGATGACAATTTCGCCCTGTCTTCCGATTACGACCTGCTCTACACGGAGCTGACGGGAGCAACCGTCCTTTACTTAGACGAATATGGCGTTTAACCGCAAACAGAAACTGCGGGACAACATCGAGGCGATACGGACGGCATTCATCCTTGACAGGGAAAATAGGACAGCGACAACCGAAGAGCGTGCCATACTTCAAAGGTACTGCGGTTTCGGCGGTCTGAAATGTATCCTCAACCCTGCAAAGGAACTGACGGATGCCGTCCGGTGGGCGAAATCCGACCTCGAACTGTTCGCCCCGACGGTGGAGCTGCACAGGCTTATCCGTGAGAACAGCAAGGACGAAACAGAGTACAAGCGGTTTGTGGATTCGCTGAAAGCGTCCGTGCTGACCGCTTTCTACACCCCCAAAGAGATAACCGACACCATCGCGGACGTGCTGGCAGATTACAGCGTCCGCCCCGCCCGTATGCTCGAACCGTCGGCAGGTGTCGGCGTGTTCGTGGATTCCATGCTGCGGCACAGCCCCAATGCGGATGTGATGGCTTTCGAGAAGGATCTGCTCACGGGTACAATCTTGAGGCATCTCTATCCCGACCAGAAAATGCGCACCTGCGGTTTTGAGAAAATCGAAAGACCGTTCAACAATTATTTCGACTTGGCGGTGTCCAACATTCCGTTCGGTGACATTGCCGTGTTCGACGCGGAGTTTCAGCGGAGCGACTCTTTCGGCAGACGCTCCGCCCAGAAAACCATCCACAACTATTTCTTTCTCAAAGGACTGGATGCCGTGCGTGACGGCGGTATCGTGGCGTTCATCACCTCGCAAGGGGTATTGAATAGCACCAAGACCTCCGTGCGTAACGAGCTGTTCAGTCAGGCCAATCTGGTATCCGCGATACGCCTGCCCAACAACCTGTTCACGGACAACGCGGGCACGGAGGTGGGCAGTGACCTGATTGTCCTGCAAAAGAACCTCAGCAAGAAGGAAATGTCGCAGGACGAGCGGCTGATGACCGTGATACAGACGGACACGAAAACCGCCCTGACCGACAACGCCTATTTCATCCACCACCCGGAACGCATCGTGCATACGATGGCGAAACTTGACACAGACCCCTACGGGAAGCCCGCTATGGTTTATCTGCACGAGGGCAAGGCAGCAGGCATCGCCGGGGATTTGCGCCGTATGCTCGACGAGGATTTCCATTACAGGCTTGCCATGCGCTTGTATTCGGGTTCAATCCGGCAGGCAGGAACGGAAGAAAAAGTTGCCGTTCAAAATAAAGTAGAGCGTCCTGCCATAAAATTGGAAACAGTATCCTCGGCGCAGACGGTGGAAACTCCGACAGAAAAGCCGCAACCCGCAGATGAAAAGCCGGAGATAGAACCGCGCCCGCAATATTCCGCAGGCGTGCAGCTCACCCTGCTTGACCTCTGGGGGATGACGGAAGAGGTCAGCCAACCGAAAACCTCCAAAAAGAAAAAGACGGTGAAAAAGGCAGTTACGGCAAAGTCCACTCCGCCCAAACCGAAAGTCACGGTTACACCGACAGCTCCAACTGCAAAACCCGCAATGGAGAATAAGGAGGTGAAAGCGGAGAACACCGCCAAGCCTGCCGACCCGGACGACATCTATGCCACACTGGACTGGGATACCAATCCTCCCATCAACGGTTTCTATGAAATGATGATGGGTTTGACGCCGGAGCGTAGGAAAGAACTTCGGGAACTGGCAAGGCAGCATAACGAGAAACAAGTGGCGGAAAAGACGGAAGTGAAAGCCGTGCCGGAAACTTCCCGTGAGCAGCCACGACAGGAGGAAACACAGCCGGAGGCAGTCGCCGCACCTGCCGTTACAGATACCCCATCGGAAGCGGTGGGGACTTTCCTTTTCCCCGACATCGAAGCGGAAAAGCCGAAGGAGGAAGTCGTGGACCTTTCTCCGCGTGCCTACCACCGCACGCCGGAGATGCACCTGCGCGAAGGGTCGCTGGTGGCTGACCGGGGGCGTCATAACATCGGCTACCTGAAAGACATCACGCCATACGGGGCGACATTCCAGCCGCTCGACCTGAAAGGATACCAGAAGGAAAAGGCGTTGTTGTATGTGTCGCTGCGTGACGCCTACGAGCGTCTGTACCGTTATGAATCGCTCCGGCGCGAGGCAAATGTTCCGTGGCGAGAGCATCTGAATACCTGTTACGATGAGTTTGTCATGCGCTACGGCAACCTCAACGCCAAGCAGAACGTGAAGTTAGTGATGATGGATGCGGGCGGGCGCGACATCCTTTCGCTGGAACGGATGGAAAACGGAAAGTTCGTCAAGGCGGACATCTTCGAGCATCCTGTTTCCTTCGCGGTGGAGAGCCATGCCAACGTAGGCTCTCCCGAAGAAGCCCTGTCTGCGTCGCTCAACAAATATGGTACGGTCAATCTCGACTATATGCGGGAGATAACCGACAGCACGGCGGAGGATTTGCTCACTGCCCTGCAAGGGCGCATCTACTACAATCCGCTCGTGACCGGTTACGAAATCAAAGACCGTTTCATCGCCGGAAATGTCATAGAGAAAGCGGAACGCATAGAGGCATGGATGGGTGACAATCCCGAAAATGAGCGTATGCCGGAGGTGAAGCAGGCGTTGGAGGCTCTGAAAGATGCCGAGCCGCAGCGCATCGCCTTCGAGGATCTGGACTTCAATTTCGGGGAACGCTGGATTCCGACGGGTGTCTATGCCGCCTACATGAGCCGGCTGTTCGACACGGAGGTGAAAATCGCCTATTCCGCAAGCATGGACGAGTTTTCGGTGGTGTGCGGCTACCGCACCATGAAAATCACGGACGAGTTTCTGGTGAAGGGGTATTACCGGAACTATGACGGTATGCACCTCCTAAAACACGCCCTGCACAACACCTGCCCTGACATGATGAAGTCCATCGGCAAGGACGAGCATGGCAACGACATCAAGATGCGCGACAGCGAGGGAATACAACTCGCCAACGCCAAGATTGACGAGATACGAAACGGCTTCTCCGAATGGCTCGAAGAGCAGTCGCCGCAGTTCAAGGAGCGGCTTGTGACGATGTATAACCGCAAGTTCAACTGTTTCGTGCGCCCGCGCTACGACGGCTCCCATCAGACCTTTCCCGACCTCAACCTGAAAGGGCTGGCAAGCCGGGGTATCAAGAGCGTCTATCCCTCACAGATGGATTGCGTCTGGATGTTGAAACAGAACGGCGGCGGAATTTGCGACCACGAGGTGGGAACCGGTAAGACGCTGATAATGTGCATCGCCGCGCATGAGATGAAGCGTCTGAATTTGGCACACAAGCCGATGATTATCGGGCTGAAAGCCAACGTTGCGGAGATTGCAGCCACCTATCAGGCGGCATATCCCAACGCACGTATTCTGTACGCTTCGGAGAAGGACTTTTCGACCGCCAACCGTGTGCGCTTCTTCAATAATATAAAGAACAACGACTACGATTGCGTCATCATGTCGCACGACCAGTTCGGCAAGATACCGCAGTCGCCGGAATTGCAGCAGCGCATCCTGCAAGCAGAGCTTGACACGGTGGAGGAAAACCTCGAAGTGCTACGGCAGCAGGGAAAGAACGTGTCGCGGGCGATGCTGAAAGGATTGGAGAAGCGCAAGCACAACCTTGAAGCGAAGCTGGAGAAGGTGGAACACGCCATAAAGTCACGCACGGACGACGTGGTGGATTTCAAGCAGATGGGCATCGACCACATCTTCATAGATGAGAGCCACCAGTTCAAGAATCTGACTTTCAACACGCGCCACGACCGTGTGGCGGGATTGGGAAACAGCGAGGGAAGCCAGAAGGCACTTAACATGCTCTTTGCCATACGCACCATACAGGAGCGCACAGGAAAAGACTTGGGTGCGACCTTCCTCTCCGGCACGACTATCAGCAACTCACTGACTGAATTGTACCTGCTGTTCAAGTACCTGCGCCCGAAGGAGCTGGAACGGCAGGACATAAGGTGTTTCGACGCTTGGGCGGCGATATTTGCCAAGAAGACGACGGATTTTGAATTTAACGTGACGAACAATGTGGTCCAGAAGGAGCGTTTCCGCTACTTCATCAAAGTGCCGGAGCTTGCCGCCTTCTATAATGAAATCACGGACTACCGCACGGCGGAGGATGTGGGCGTTGACCGTCCTGCCAAGAACGAGATACTGCACCATATACCGCCCACGCCGGAACAGGAGGACTTCATACAGAAACTGATGCAGTTCGCCAAGACGGGCGATGCCACCTTGTTGGGCAGGCTGCCGCTTTCGGAAACGGAAGAAAAGGCGAAGATGCTCATCGCCACGGACTATGCCCGGAAAATGGCACTCGACATGCGCATGATAGACCCGAATTACGAAGATCATCCCGACAACAAAGCGAGTCACTGTGCCAAGATGATCGCGGAGTATTATCAAAAATACGACGCCCAGAAAGGCACGCAGTTCGTTTTCTCTGATTTGGGGACATACCAGCCGGGCGACGGGTGGAACGTCTATTCGGAAATCAAGCGCAAACTGACGGAGGACTACGGTATACCGCCAAGCGAGGTGCGCTTCATTCAGGAGTGCAAGACCGACAAGGCGCGGAAGGCGGTGATAGACGCCATGAACGCCGGGACGGTGCGTGTGCTGTTCGGCTCTACCTCTATGCTCGGAACGGGTGTGAACGCCCAGAAACGGTGTGTGGCTATCCATCATCTCGATACGCCGTGGCGACCGTCCGACTTGCAACAGCGTGACGGACGCGGAGTTAGGGCAGGTAATGAGATTGCCAAACATTTCGCCGGGAACAACGTGGATGTAATCATCTACGCGGTGGAGAAGTCACTGGACAGCTACAAGTTCAACCTCCTGCACTGCAAGCAGACTTTCATAAGCCAGCTCAAAAGCGGTGCGATGGGTGCGCGTACCATCGACGAGGGGGCAATGGACGAAAAATCGGGCATGAATTTCTCGGAATACATGGCGTTGCTCTCCGGCAATACCGACCTGTTGGACAAGGCGAAACTGGAAAAGCGGATCGCATCGCTCGAAGGGGAACGCAAGTCGTTCAACAAGGGCAAGCGTGATTCGGAGTTCAAGCTGGAGTCAAAGACCGGCGAGTTGCGCAACAACACGGCTTTCATAGATGCCATGACGGAGGACTGGAACCGCTTCCTGTCGGTGGTGCAGACCGACAAGGAGGGCAACCGCCTTAATATAATAAAGGTGGACGGAGTGGATTCCGCCGATGAGAAGGTCATCGGAAAGCGTTTGCAGGAGATAGCCAAGAATGCCACGACCGGAGGGTTGTACACGCAGGTCGGTGAACTTTACGGTTTTCCGATAAAGGTGGTGAGCGAAAGGATACTCAAAGAGGGATTGGAGTTCACCGACAACCGCTTCGTGGTCGAGGGGAACTACAAGTACACCTACAACAACGGGCATCTGGCGATGGCTGACCCGTTGGCCGCCGCCCGCAACTTCCTCAACGCGATGGAGAGGATACCCTCCATCATCGACCAGTACAAGGCGAAGAACGAGGTGCTGGAGATGGAGATACCGCAGTTACAGGAGATAGCGGGTAAGGTGTGGAAGAAGGAGGACGAGCTGAAGCAGTTGAAGTCCGAACTTGCCGCCCTTGACCGAAAAATTCAGCTGGAGCTTGCGCCACCCACGCCCGAAGTCGCAGAAAAGGAGAATGAAGGGCAACAGCTCAAGCCGGAAGCGGAAGATGTGAGGAACAGGCAGGCGCAATATCCCGAAAATGCACCGCCGCAGATACGCAGTCCGGCGGATAGTATCGTTGCCAACCATGTCATAATCGGGCGTCCGGGACTGTATGCCAAGGAGGAAACCCGGTCCAAAGGATTGAAAATATAACCTAAGGAATTTTATCTGAAGTATTAATAAGGGCTATCCCAAAAGGTCTAAAAGTAAATTTTATCCTTTCTGCAAGTATCTATAGGATGGCAACTGCATTTTTTTCTTTTTGGGCAGCCCTTATT